>JAWOIM010000183.1:0-4181 GCA_046484685.1 Chloroflexota bacterium
GTAAATGTCAGTTACATTTGTATTAAAGGAGAACCTTCATGTATTCCCATTGCTGGCCGCGGCTGCTCGTTTTGTTCTTGCTTCCGGCGCTGCCCTTGGCCTGCCAAAATGACCCCAGTATTGTAGACAATACCCCAGATGTAGCCGCCGTTATTGAAGCTGAAAGCGAAGAGCCGGCAACGGCCGTTCCCCCCACAGCCACCAATACGCCTGAGCCAACAGAAACGCCAGAACCAACGGCTACCCTAGAACCAACGGCCACACCGGAGCCAACCGAAACCCCTACCCCCACAGCCACACCCGGCCCTGAGTTAGCTATCCAGCTTCAGGATGAGACGGATACCCATATTGCCGCGGCTCACGTCATGCTTATTGATGACCATGACGAGCAGCAAGAATCCTGGAGCGATGAAGAAGGCATGGCCGTTTTTAGCAACCTGCCACCCATTACCCATACTGTCACCATTAGTGCGGCCGGTTATCTGCCGTTAACCCATACGCTGGCTGTTCAGAACGGCCGTACTGAACTTGACCTGGTTCTAACACCCGGATACCGTATGATTGCTGAGAGCCCAGGTAATTTGCGTGCCGGTCCGGGCACAGCCTATGGGCTGGCCGGTTCTTTGAACGAAGGAGATGAATATTGGATTATCGGTCATAGTCAGGACGATACCTGGCTTGTTGTTTTGTTACAATTGGGTGACGAAGAGACAGCCTGGCTGGCCACTTCCCTGGTAGAAGCCACGCTGACCGAAATGGAGATAGATTTAGCGCGATTGGCCACAGTAGAGGCACCGCCGCTGCCCACAACGCCTGTCCAGACTGAGCCAACGGAGACAACAGATACCACGCCACCTGCCGATACCGATGAACCATCTGGCCCGCCTGGATTTGACCCCCACCAGTTCCGTCAGGATATTGACCAGGTGCGTATTAATATTGAACAAATTGGGGGGCAGCTTGATCGGCTCATACGGGGCGAACCGGGCGGGTGTGACGAATTTGCTCGTTATTATGTGGCCATTTTGCTTAGCCCTTTTTATGACGATGTGCCGCCCGCATGGCATGGGCCTTACAATGGCTATATAGCGGCCCGGCTGCGTCTACTCGACACCAACCGAAATATCATGACCATTTGCAGCGAAGGGGGCGGCGTTCTCGATGAGCATGGTTATGGTGTAGCCCGCTCTGGCGTGGCCGAGGCCTTGGACATTCTCCACCCGGTCATGCACGCGGCCGATGCTTTGTTGGGCCAGTAAAGCCAGTAAAATAGTAGATAGTGAGAAGTAAGGAGTGGAAAGACACTACTTACTTCTCACTTCTTATTGCTCACTCTCTACCGTTGGTGTACTGGTCGCCGTTGGCGTCGGCAGCGGCGTGGGTGTGGGATTGAAGTCGAAGGTGGTGGAGATAATGTCAAAGGTGGTCTGGCCGGGATAAATGGTGACGCTGCGCCGGTAGGTGATACCGTTGACCTCAATGAGCAGCGTGTAACGACCGGCCGGTAAATCGGCCACCACAAAATTTTCTTGCCACACTTCGTCGGGCTGAACGGCCGTTGAGACATAGGTCAACTGCCGGCGCACCGGTATGGTAATGCCG
Organism: Chloroflexota bacterium; assembly: GCA_046484685.1. Classification (GTDB taxonomy): domain Bacteria; phylum Chloroflexota; class Anaerolineae; order Promineifilales; family Promineifilaceae; genus SLGK01. The sequence continues at coordinate 1,603 of JAWOIM010000183.1, forward strand.
GCAGGTACATCCGTGCTTACCGGCTGCACTGTAATACTGGCCCCCGGAATGTAACGGCCGCGCCGGTCTACCACTCGACCGGCCAGCGTTCCCCAGCCCTCAAAAGGTGCCAGCCAGAGGGCCGGGTTGCGCGTGGCGTGATAGTTATTGGCCCCCACGCGCACTTCAAAATGAAGATGGGGGCCGCTGACCTCGCCCGAACTGCCCACGCCGGCAATTAATTGCCCCTGCTCTACATGGCTGCCTACCCGCACAAATAGTTCCAGCGTATGGGCATAGAGCGTGTAAACATCCTGGCCCTGCCACTGCCAGTCATGGTGGATAATGACGGTATTGCCGTAATAATTCAGACCGTCACGCGGGCTGGGCAGCGGGCCGGCATGGACAATCGTCCCGCTGGAAGCAGCCAGAATAGGTGTGCCTGGTTCATTGGGAAAGTCGAGGCCGTGATGGACGCGGTAGGGAGGCAGTTGGGGCAGCAGTACATCGTTGCCGTAAGGATACCATTCCAGATCGTAGTTGCGCCGGCCGGAGGGAATCGGCCGTATCAACCAGTAATGGTCATCGGGATGGAGCGATAAGGGCACGGCAAAGGGAGGGGGGCGCCACTCGTCATTAACTGCGTTTTCCAGACCCAGGTTGGGTACAAAATGCTGTTCGGCGGCGGCAGGCCGGACGCCCACGCCGGCCGGGGTAGGGGGCTGCGCCGCTTCGACCACAGACAGGGCATTGGTTTGGGGGGTAACGGCCGTTTCTATGTCACCGCCCCCTGCTGCCGAAGCCGGCTCGGCCGAGGCTGTGGCCCGGGCCGGCATCACCGGCGTATCGGCGGCGGCAATAAGGGTGGGCAATGCGGCTGTTTTTTGTCCTGCGTTGGTCCCGCAGCCGGCCAGCAGCAGCCCAACCAGCAGCCAGAGCAGCAGCCCATACGTTTTCAAACCGACACCCCAACGGCGGGCCAGGCCAAATATCCCTGTTTTGTGTTAGTGCTGCCTTTGCGACAAAAGCTATTTGTCTCCATAGGCTGCCCATTATACCCTGCGCTTTCGTTGTTACCAGGCTAACCCATCCAGATAGGCCGTCACCAGCCGCTCAAAACTTTCTTCCCGATCCAGGTCCATTTTGAAGCCGCCGGCCCCTTCCAGAGCTACAAAGCCGTGCAGCAAAGCACGAAATCCCCGTATAGCGTGCAGCGCCTCGTTTCCCGTCAGCCCTACAGAGGCAAACACCAGCAGCAGCAGTTGCACCAACTCATGTGATAGAGCCAGCAGCGCCTCCTCATCCGGGTCTGGAGCGCGAATGGTTAGCAGGTAGACGCCTGGCTGTTGCTGCGCAAAACGGCGGTAGGCGTTGGCCAGCGCCAGCAGCGCGGCTTGTCCCACCTGGCCACTATTGACTGCTCGCAGCTCCTCCAGCAGTTGTTCCAGGCCGTAAACAGCCAGGCCATAGTAGAGATCGTCCAGACCATTCACATGATTATAGAGTGAGGGTACACGAATATCGAGCGCTTTGGCCAGGGCAGTCAGCGTCACGGCTTCGGTCCGGCCGGCCTCGTTGGCCAGGACGGCTGCCTGGGCAATCACGCGTTCCCGGTTGAGCCAGCGTTTTTTAACCATGGACCCTGGCTTTTGCCGCCTCAATGGCCTGGGCCATTTGGGGTTGCGGCTGTTCCAGAACCGGGCCGTGGCCTACCGCCAAACGAGCCGGCCGCAGCGCGTGCAGCGTTTGGGCGCTGGCCAGGGCGGTGGGTAGGTGCCAGGTAGCCAGCGCCGGGAAGGGGAAGCGCCAGCGCATTACGCCGGCTACGGCCACGCCGGCCTGGGTCTGAAAGGCATCGCCACCAATGAGCGTCTGGTCCCGCTCGTCAAAGAAAGCAATTTGGTCGGGCGTATGGCCGGGCGCAGCCAGCACGCGCAGCGAGCCGACGTAGTCACCGTCGCTTAGCGTATGGGTGGGGTGGGTATCACAGTTGATAAAGCTGCCGCGTAGTTTGGTTTGTGGTTCATGGGACTGTAGGCTGCGTTGACCTTGCAGAAAAGCGGCCGTTCTAGATGACATGGCCACCGTGGCTTGTGGCCGTTCGGCTGCCAATTGAGCCAGAGAGCCGGCGTGGTCGGCATGGGCATGGGTCAGGGCGATGCGCGTAAGGGGCAGGCCGATAGCCGCCGCTGCCGCTAAAATTTGGCCGGTGCTGCCGCTGAGGCCGGTATCGATCAGCGTCAGGCCATCTTCTTCTTTGACCAGGTAGCAGTTAAATGCCCACAGACGAGTTAACTGCCACAGGTTGGGTCCATGTTGGGTTGTTTTCATTTCATCCTCCGATAAACTAATATGATTAGTTTATAAACTAAATTAATTAGTTTGTCAAGGAAGCGCGCGAATTCCCTAAGAGCCCGAATTATTTATATCCTATCCGACTGGTTGTTATTGCCAAATGCCGCTAAAATAAAACTGTACTAAAGAGTTTATCTAACCCAATGAAAGATTATGAACAATCTTCCTTCCTTGCCCCTTCATCTTTCGTACCAACCTTTATGGAGGTTCGTATAATGCAAGAAAATCGTATAACAAACAACCGT
>JAWOIM010000187.1:0-2612 GCA_046484685.1 Chloroflexota bacterium
TTAGTTCCTTATCTGTTCCTTCCCCTAATCTGTTGTACTCACACCGATTTTACCGGCGGCGCAGGCGGGCCATCGTATAGGCATCGACGTACTGTCCCTCGCGAAAGGCAAAATCAACCAGCGTGCCTTCAATCTGAAAGTCAAACTTTTCATAGAGACGGATGGCCGGAGCGTTGTCTACAAACACTTGCAGCTCCAGCCGGGTCAGGTTCAGCCAGTTGTCGGCCAGGTCAACCAGGGCCTGCATCAGCGCCGTGCCTATCCCTTTACCGTGCCAATCATCGCGCACGGCCATACCGATGCCGCCTAAATGGCGGCGGCGCAGCCGGTGGGGATAGGTAAGCAGGTTGATTTCTCCTACCACCTCGTCATTGTCTACGCAGGCGACCAGACTAAACAAGCCGGCAGGCGGCTCGGCCAGCCGTTTGCGCCACTGCTCAAGCGAGGGAAAGGGCACCTGTAATGTGCCTCGAATGACCAGAGGTGCGGCATAGATCGCCCGCATGGCTTGGTAATCATTTGGTTCGGCATGTCTAATTTTGATCGTCATGGGGCGTTTTTACCGCAAAGAGGCAAAGGGTGCAAAGGAGAAATCTGGGTCTTGGCGGCTGATTGACTGACAAAAGTTATCTAACCACAGAGAACACGGAGAGCGCAGAGAAAAATAAAGGAGAAATCTCTGCCTCCTACTTCGGCTACGCTCAGCACAAGTCTGCGCTCTCTGCGGTAAAAAATGAGATGTGTCAGTCAACCAGGTCTTGGCGGTGACAATGGGGTCAGTCAAGCGAAACGGCCGTTCCCGTTACCACAATGCCGCCGTCTGGGGGAATCTCTACCGTCAGGCGGCTGGGGCGACCCATGGCCTCCCCCTGACGAATGAGCAGCGTCAGCGGTGGGGTGACCAGGTGGGCTGCTCGTAGATAGCCGCCCAGCGCGGCCGCGGCGGCGCCGGTAGCCGGGTCTTCGTCAACTCCGCCTACAGGAAAGGGATTGCGCGAGTGGAAAACGTCGTCGCTTTCGCGCCAGACAAGTTGTAACGTGGTCAACCCTTCGGCCAGCATCAAGGTTTTTAGCGCTTCAAAATCATATTCCAGCATGGCCAGGCGTTGGGCGTCGGTCACGGCCAGAATAAGGTGCCAGGCCCCGGCATACGCTTTGGCCGGCGGAATGGCCGGGTCCAGGTCGGCCCGCTGCCAGCCCAGCGCCTCAAGGGCTTCATCTACAAGCGTTTCCTCCACTGGCGCATGGGTTGGTTCAACCGAAGTCAGTGAGGCTTCACGCACCCCACCCCTCGTGCGCACGGTGACGGGGACTGTGCCCACGGCCGTTTCCAGGCGATACGTGCCGTTACCCTCAATTTCGCCCAGGACAACGCCAGTGGCAATGGTGGCGTGGCCACAAAAAGAGACCTCGGCTTCGGGGCTGTAGTAACGAATGGTGCGTTCTTTGCCGCTGCTGGGCACCACAAAAGCCGTTTCTGAAAACCCGACCTCGGCAGCGATTTGCTGCATACGCTGCGGCTGCGGCAGCGTTTCGCCGATCCAGATACCGGCAGGATTGCCACCCTCCGGGCGATCTGAAAAAGCAGAATAGCGATACAGCGATCCGGAAGACTCTTCATTTACGGCGTCCATAAGCGTTGCCTCACTTGTTCTATTTCCTGGGCCGATAAGCCAGATTTGTCTAAATAAGCGGCCGTATTCCCATAACGGGTGGCGATGTGGTCCAGCATCATCGTCATCATCTCTTTGGTGGCCGTGGGCCGGCCCCAAAAGCTGATGACCTTATCAGCCCCGCCGGCCTCAGCCGCAATTTTTTCATAATAAGCGTGTAAATGCAACCGGCTTTGGCCATAGTCGGCGGCAATAATGTCGGCCGGGACGCCTGCCAGGCTCAGCAGCAGGGCAGCCACCATGCCGGTGCGGTCGGTGCCGGAGTGGCAGTGGATGACTATAGCGCCCGGCGGAGCCGCCATAATGGCCCGCAGCACGTGCGCCATCTCTTGCGGATAATGGTCCAGAATGATGCAGTAGACCTCGCCGCGTGAGGTGGCTTTGCTGATCAAGGCGCTGACGTGGGGCTGGTAGCTTTCCAGAGGCAGATTGAGATAGGCCGGCCCATCGGCGTCGGGCTGCCGGCTGTAAACGGTGGGGTATTTCTGGACCTCGGAGGGGGCACGCAGGTCGATGATGCTGCCCACGCCATAGTCGCGCAGGGCTTGCTGTCCGGCGGGGGTCAGCCGGCCCAGCGTGTCGGCGCGGATGACCGCTTGCCAGGCGGTGGTACGGCCGTTGGCCGCGGGCAGCCCGCCCAGATCGCGCACGTTGAGGCAGCCTTCCCAATGCAACTGGCGTTGATCATTTAAATGGTGGTTCATTTGTTTGTCCTTGTGGCTGAGGAGTACAGCAGATTTGGAGAAGGAACAGATTTTTTAGTGGCGTTGACTTCGTCATCTGTTTTATCCTCAAATCTGTTGTACTCACCCCAGTGCCAATTCCCTGACGTGTAGAATTTCCTGGCTGCGAATCGGCCAGAAAAATAAAATTCAACTTTACAGCAACCAGGTTTTTGTAACCGATTCGGTTGAAGGAATTGTACCCGAATTTCTGACG
>JAWOIM010000279.1:0-5982 GCA_046484685.1 Chloroflexota bacterium
GTCATGCCCGCGAAGGCGGGCATCCATGCGTTTGGATTTCTGCCTCCGCAGGAATGATATCGTTTGACAAGTATTTCGTAGACCCTCAATCTGTGGCTGATTGACAAATGTATTTTTGGTTATACAATTAAGAAATATGAGATTTTTTCACAAATATATGGGTTTCAAACAAAAAGGGGTGGTGCATGTTAATTGAATTCACGCTAGGTAACTACCGGTCATTTCGAGAACCTCAAACATTGAGTATGGTGGCCAGCTCCCTGAAATCCAAAGATCCCAATCTGGACGAAAACAGCGTCATTCAGGTGGCCAACAATCCTTCCCTCCTGACCAGTGCGGCCGTTTACGGGGCCAATGCCAGTGGTAAGAGCAATCTGGTTCAAGCAATAGCCTTCATGCGGTCTTTTGTCTTAAACTCAGCGGCAGGAACCAGCACGACCGGCGGCATTGACGTAGAACCTTTCCGCCTTAACACGTCAACCCTCAACCAGCCTTCCCATTTTGAAATCCTGTTTGTCGAATCAGGCAAACGGTATCGGTATGGTTTTGAAGCGACTACAGAACGTGTCACGGCCGAATGGCTCTATTTTGTACCCTCGACCCGTGAGGCCCGCCTCTTTGAGCGGGAAGACGACCAGATCGATGTTGGCAATTACTTCAAAGAGGAAGGGCGCGATCTGGCACAACATACTCGTCCCAATGCCTTGTTTCTATCAGTGGTGGCCCAATTTAATGGCCCCATAGCCCAAAAATTGGTTACCTGGTTCAGGCGGTTAGAGGTTATCTCCAGGTTAGATGAACTTGATATCTTTCTGCGTATTCTTACCCTGGCGCAATTCCTGGCCGGTGAACAGGGCCAGGCGATCAGAAACTTGATCGGCCGCCTGGACCTGGGCATTACAGACCTCCAGGTTGAAAAAGCAGCCGGACCTAAAACGCAGCCGGCCGCCGGAATCCTGAAAGAAATGGGACGGGAATACCTTCATGTTGCCGGCACGCCGGAAACTGAGCAGCTTTATGTTCGTACCGTCCATACAAGGTATGATGATAAAGGTAATCCGGCAGGCGAGGAATTGTTTAACCTGGTTGAGCATGAATCTGATGGTACCCAGAAGTTGTTTGCCTTGTCTGGTTTGCTGCTGGCTGCTTTACAGGCGGGAGGTATGTTAATAGTAGATGAATTAGACGTCCGGCTGCACCCCTTGCTGACCCGCGAGATCATCGCTTTGTTTAATAAACAGCGTACGAAGAACGTCCATAAGGCACAGCTTATTTTTACCTCCCACGATACCAACCTGCTGGACAACAGTTTGTTCCGCCGGGATCAGATATGGTTTGTTGAAAAAGATCAAAAGGGGGCCAGCCATCTCTACTCATTGGCGGAATTTAAAGTTCGTAATGACAAAGATTATGAGCGTGGTTACATCCAGGGGCGGTACGGCGCTATTCCCTATCTGAGCCATATTCAAACTATCGTGAGTGGGGGATATGGCGAGAAAGCGTAAACCATCGGGTCGCGGCTATCGGTCGCGGCGGGTGAATATCCGCGACCCATTGCCCCGCTTCCTGATTATCTGCGAAGGCGAAAAAACGGAACCGGCTTACTTTGATGGTTTTCGCGTGCCCTCAGTTACCATTGAGACTGTGGGCCTAGGCAAAGACCCGCTGATGTTGGTCAAGCAGACCCTTGATCGGCGCGGTCAGGGTGAGTATGATCGGGTTTGGTGCGTTTTTGATAGGGATGATGTACCCGCTGACCGCTTTAATCAGGCGCTTTTGCTGGCTCAGCAGCACAGAATCAAGGTGGCATACTCTAATCAGGCGTTTGAACTGTGGTATTTGTTGCACTTTCATTATGTGAATACGTCATTAAGCCGCCGTGATTATGTAGATAGATTGAGCAGCCAATTGGGCCGACCGTATCAGAAAGATGATCACACCTTGTACCGGGATCTGCTGCCGGTACAGGCTGAGGCGCTGCGTAATGCGGAACGCCTGCTGGCGCAGTATAATCCACACAACGCGGCGCTTGACGACCCTTCGACAACCGTCCATGAGCTGGTGCAGGAGTTGAATCGCTTTACCCAGGAAAGGCGTTTCTCGTAACGCCGTTGATGGCGGATGAATCACAGAATGCTCAAGTAATATTGTCTAGTCCATTCATTAGCGACCCCGGTAAACGGCCGTTCGCAACTCCATCGCATACGGTTCCAATTCCGGCATCTCCATCTCGGCGGCCAGGGCGATGGCCCGTTCGATGTCGTAGGGCAGGCGCAGCAACTGCACGGCAAAGGGGGCGGCCGTAGAGCTGTCCAGGTGGCCTTCCAAAATGGCGTAAGCGGCCGTCGGCTCATCCAGCGGGTTGCCCACGCTGCCGCTGTTAAACAACGTTTTTTGGTGGCGGTACAGGGTGCGGGCAAAGGGGGCGTGAATGTCGCCATAGCCGACTACATCGGGCAAGGGTCGGCCGTTGGGGGGACGGCCGTACCCTGTAAACGACGTATTCTCAAACATGGCCAGGTGGGTCTCATAAGGGGCATCCTCAAAAACGCGGTTGTAGATACCGGTCTGCGAGGCATGGAAGAGGCGAATTTGCCGGCCGCTCATCTGGAACTCGACGGTGTTGGGCAGGTGGCGCAAATAGGCCAGCCGTTCCGGGCCAAGCTGGGCCTGGTGCCACTGGATGCCGGCCTCCTCTCGCGCTTCGGTTATCATCTCGTCCCAGTTGCCGCGCACAATCGCGGTACATCGCTGGCGGCAACTGTCTACGGCCAGCGCCGATTGGGGACCCTTGCCCACCAGGTCGCCCAGGCAGTAAATCGTCTCAATGCCGCGCCGCTCAATGTCGGCCAGGACCGTTTCCAGGGCGGGGATGTTGCCGTGTATGTCGGAAATGATGGCGATTTTATCCACTCAAGGCACCAAAGTTGGAGTTGAATTGTAGGGCAGGTTTATGTTTCTGGGCGCAGCAGCCAAAACTTGAGCGACAGATGGAGGGCCAGGCGCATATCCGACTGGTTGAGGTCCTGCTGGGTCAATTCCTGAATCCGATCCAGACGATAAAGTAAGGTGTTGCGGTGCACAAAAAGAGATTCGGCCGTTTGGCTGATATTGGCGTGATGGGTGAAGTAGGCATCGAGGGTCTGAATAAGGCTGCCGCGATGATCCCGATCATAGTCGGCCAGGGGGCCAATCACCTGGTCGGCAAAACGCTGCACCGCCGGAATGTTCTCCAGTTCGGCCAGCAGGCGGAAAACACCCAGGCTGTCAAAATCGACAACACGATTACTCAATTTTAAGCGCTGGCCAAGCTGCATCGCCTGGAGTGCCTTGCTGTAGACAGTCGGCCACTCAGTCAGAGAATGGGCCGGACCGCTGATGCCGCCAATTAGCTTTTGTTCCGGGTATTCTGACTCGACCTGCTCACGCAAGCGCCGCCCTAACTCCTTGGCCGATTCCATATCGGCGCTGTCCTTGAGGGCCTGGAAGACAACCACATATTTACCCCCATAGATATGGACCAACGCCGGCCGATTATGGTTGTGCAGCAGCCAGCTCAGCGTTGTTTCCAGACTGCGTGGAGAGGGGGCGTCTTCACCGACCCAGGTAAAGGCAAGAATGGCGTGCGGCTGCTGGGTGTCATGGTCCAGCCGGCCGGATAAGCGCTCCATCTCCTGTGAGGGCAGCGTTCCGGCCAGCACGCCCTCCAAAAAGTCGCCCCGCAGCGACTTTTTGGCTTCGCTGACCGCTTTGGCCTTGGCCATTTCCAGAGCGTAGGCTGCCGCCCCATATTCCACCACCAGGCTGTCAAGCAGGTCGAGTTCATCGGCAATGCCCACGACAGAGAGATAGCCTCTGGCCCGATCACCGGAAATAATAGGGGCAATAATACGGCCCATTTTTATGGTAGCGGCCGTATTGTCACTCAAGGTCAAAATTTGCTGCCAGTGGCTCTGGCGGGCACGAGCGGCCGCTTTGCGATTACGCAAAATAGCCGGCAAATCATCCCGTTGTGAGATGGCTTGTTGCAGCTCAGTGATATTGATTTCCAGATCATGGGGCCAACTAATGGCCTGGACCTCAAGGCGTTTGTCCTGCACTACAACAATTTTGCCGGTGAGATTGGCCATAAAGTCGGTCATGGCCTGAATTCCCTGCCCCTCGCGCGACATTTCGGCCAGTTGACGGTACATCTGCAAGCCGCGCTCGCTGGTTGCCGATTGGCGATCTACCAGCAAGGAGGCAATAGCCCGATGGACGTCCCGCACGGCCTGTTCTTCGGCGGCCATTAGTAAGGGGAGATCCATTTCGCTGGCTGGCTGGGCAATGGCCTCCTGCACCGAGCCAAAACCCAGCAGCCCGGCCACCGACAGCCCGGCCAGGCGCTTCAGGCTTTGGGCAAAGGCGTCTTTATGACTACTACTCTGCAAAGCCGGGGGCACGATGACCAGGTCTCCCTCTTTGACCTGTTCATCTAAATGATGCCAGCTTGTCAGCACCACCACCCAACCCACGTTGCGCCGGGCATGGCGCGCCCCCGCCATCACCAGCGTCTTAAGCGGCAGCGCCAGGCGTAAAATATCGCCAATATTTACCTCATCGGGAATGGTTGGATTTGACATAAGCTTCCGTGAAACCCTTCAACTGCGTTCAGGGCAAGCTGTGAAGCGTGACACGTGAGAAGTTACTCGTCACGTTTCACGTTTCGTTCTTTACCGGTAAATGAATGATAAAGGTTGTGCCTGCATCAGGCTCGCTAACAACGGTAATTTCACCCTGATGCTGCTCAATGATACGATGACAGGTCGCTAAACCCAAACCGGTGCCTTTGCCGGGGTCTTTGGTCGTATAAAATGGCTCAAAAATATGGGCGGCTTCGGCCTTGTTCATGCCCTGCCCATTGTCACGAAATAAGACCTGCACATGCTGGCTGTCCGCATCATGACGGGTCACAATTTCAATTCGCCGTTCAGCCGGACGCAGTTGCACGGCGTCGCGGGCGTTGACCAGCAGGTTGAGCCAGACGCTCTTAAGATGCTCCCAACTGGCTTCAATAGGAGGCAAATCGTCGGCCATATGGCGCACGATCTCAATATTAGCCGTTTGCAACTGGTAATTAACCAGGGCCAGCGCTTGTTCGATGGATTGGTTAATGTTGTCGGCCAGGGTAAAAGCGTACTGTTCCTGGCGGGCAAAATCCAGCAGACCACGCACCACTTTGGCAGCCCGCCCGCCGGCCTGGGCAATTAGATCGACTGATTCATAATTTTCATCGTCCGGCGGAATAAACATTTTGAGCATTTGGGCGTTGGCGATGATGGCCGTGAGCGGGTTGTTAATTTCATGGGCCACACCGGCTGCCAGTTGGCCAATGGCAGCCAGTTTGCCAGCCTGCATCAATGAGCTTTCCAGGCGTCGCTCTTCGGTGCGATCTTGCCAGATAATGACGGCGCGAGCGGAGCTGGCCTGGCGGCTGGGAATAGGGTAGGCGTTAACTTCCCATTCGCGAGGTAGATGGTCGGGGCCGGCCCAACTGACCGACCATTGCCGGGGGCTTTTGTTGGTCAAGGTATGGGCAGCCAGGCAGTGGTCACACGGTTTGTCTCGCTGGAAGAAGCGTTGGTAACAACGGCCGTTTAGCTGCGTCTCGTTATCTGGTTGTTCATTCCGATTGTGAAGCACGTCGGCCTGGCTTTTATTAACAGCCACAATTTCCCAGTGGTCGTTGATGGTATAAATGGGGTGAATGATGCCGTCAATGAGGGCCTGGAGGGTGTTGCGGCTTTCCAGCAGCTCTTGCTGGCGCAGTCGAATGCGCTGGAAGAGCCAGGCATTTTCGATCGCTTCGCTGATGGAGCTGGCCAGCGAAGCGAACAGATCCTGGTCAAATTCGGTGAAGGGGCCGGCTTGTTTATTGTAGGCGGTGACGACACCCACCGATTTGCCGCGCACGATAAGGGGGGCGGACAGCATGTTGTTGAC
>JAWOIM010000285.1:0-8800 GCA_046484685.1 Chloroflexota bacterium
GGCCAGGTAGTCTTCAACCAACTTCTCCGAGCTTTGGGTCAAAAAAGCGATCTCCTCGACCTGCAACCCTTTGCGATACAGCACCACCATCCGTAGAAACGTACTGATGTAGCGCTTGACCGACTGCGGCGTGTGATACATCCGCCGCGCGATCATCTCGTATCCCAGCCGATCCAGCCACAACTCAATGATCCGCACTTTGTGGGTTTGGCCCCGCCCCACCCCTTTGACCTGGCCGCGCGTGGGAATGTTATGCCCTTCTGCACACAGCCTTGACTAGAAATTTTCAGGCCAGCATAGGGCATCGTACTCTCTGGATTGTAGCAGGTCCTGTCAATTTGTCAATCTTTTGCACAGAAAAACTTGACAAAATAATAACAATTAGCTAAACTTAAAGCCAGAATCAAGTAAAGGCGCTGCCAATGCTACAGAATTGGGGGCAGTGCCTGGCGAAAGCAGTGGCTAAGACTGCCTGAAATTCACAAACCCAGGGCTTAAAAAAGGAGCAGACCTGATGATACGTGCCAAACGGCAACCGTGGGAAATAGACCTATTGATGATGGCTTACGAAGGCACCACCAGCGCGTCCGGCCCATTGCAAGACCACAAACAGAGTCATGAAGCGGCCGGCTTTTCTAATGATGACCCCTATTTGTTACAGGCTGCTTATGGCCATTGTGAGGAGATAACGGCGCAGCACAGCCGGTCTTTCCATTTGGCATCGGGCTTACTTCCCACCGACAAACGGCAGGCCACACGGGCACTTTATGCCTTTTGCCGCATCACTGATGATATTGTAGATGGTCCCGGCAGTGAAGCGGAAAAGGAACAAAAGCTGCGGCAGTGGCAGCGCACAGCGCTGTCTATTAACCCACCGTCAGGAGAATTAACGGCCGTTGCCTGGGCCAAAGCTCGCCAGGATTATCAGGTACCGGTACGGTATGCCGAGCAGTTGATTGAAGGACTGGCCCGCGATTTGCACCAGACTCGCTACAACACATTTGCCGACCTGGCCACCTACTGTTATGGTGCCGCCTCAACCGTTGGTTTAATGAGCATGCACATTGTCGGCTTTCGTAATAAGCAGGCCATTTCTTATGCCGTTAAATTAGGTCTGGCCTTACAAATGACCAACATCTTGCGTGATGTAGGGGAAGATTGGCAGCGCGGTCGCCTCTATTTGCCCCTGGATGAACTGGCCCACTACAATTTGAGTGAGGCAGATATAGGCCACGGGGTGGGCCACGGGGTGGTGGATGATCGGTGGCGGCAGTTCATGCGCTTTCAGATCGCCCGCACGCGCCAGCTTTATGAGGAAGCATGGCCGGGTATCAATTTGCTGCAAAAAGACGGCCGTTTCGCCATCACCGTAGCCGCAGATGTGTACCGGGCCATCCTTGAGGATATTGAAAACCACGATTATGATGTGTTTAATCGTCGTGCCCATGTAACCACCTTGGGCAAGCTGGGCCGTCTGCCCCGCCTCTGGTGGCAAAGCCGGTAGCCAATGGTCGGTGGAAAGTGACCGATAAATGGTCCACCAATCACGTATAACTGTTAACCGATTACAGATAATCATACCAGGAGAATCAACATGGCAAACAAAGCAGCCGGAATTGAAATATTAGAAGAATTTTACAACAAAAATCTCCCCCTCTTCACCCCTCAGGCGGAGGCGATGATTGATCGTGTCTCGCCAGACAAATTTAATCAAATGGCTTTCCGCTATACCTTTTCGGTGGAAGCGATGGTCAAAGTTAGTAACATTATTGAAAATGCGGTTTTAGCCAATAGTGATGTGGCCGATTTTCATGTTTCTTTTCAATATCTGTCGCGGATGCTCAAACAGATTAACCGCTACGAAGAAATTACCAAACATGCTCGCGGTATGTGGCTCTACTTTGCCGCTGATACAGCTCTGGCCGCAGGGGAATCCGTTTTGAGTTCCCCGCGCGTGACGGTTCTGGATACGGCCGATACCCCTCTCCTGCAATATTGGTTTGTGGTGGCTTACGGACCGGGTGTGCATATGTCTCTGCTGGCCAAAGAAATTGCCTCATTTGATGGGTCAGATCGTTACTATGAAGGGTATTATACCTTTGAAAAACAGGCTGCTTACCAACTGTTGACCGTGCTACACCAGGTCTATCCTCGTGAAGTCCCCCGCCCCATCAAACCAGAATTGATGCGGGATAGATAACAAAATCAGGATCTTTAGGATTTTAACTGTTTGACAAAGCGTAATGCGTATTGCGTATTGCGTAACCAAAGAGAATCACGGAATACGCTATACGGAATACGACTAAACTCCGCCAATTCCCAAAGAGCCAAAAGTCGTGCGGTGGACCAGGATCATTCTAATATCCCGTCCACTTTGCCCCCCCGCTACTTTGCGGTAAACTTCCCTCAACGATATTTACATCCACAACAAATGGAGTTGCTATGTCTACTCACTATCAAACCCTGCTGGAAAAAGTCCAGGAAATTCATGATCTGGGCAAGGCCCAGGCCCTGCTGAGTTGGGACCGCGAAGTAAACATGCCCAAAGCGGGTACTAGCGAGCGGGTGGCCCAAATGACTACCCTTTCACGTCTAACCCACGTTATGTTCACCACCGATGACATGGGGGAATTAATTGAACAGGCTGCCGCCGACCTCAATGGAGCTGACTACGAAAGCAATGAGGCCAGCCTCATTCGCCACCTGAGGCGCAGCTATGCCAACAGCCGTAAGCTGCCCACCGAATTTGTAACTCGTGTCAGTGAAGTCAGTGGCCAGGCGCGCGAAGCCTGGGTAGAGGCTCGCGCCGAAAACGCCTTCTCTACCTTTCAACCCTGGCTGGAGCAAATTGTGAGCTTGTGCCAGGAAATGGCCGACCTGTACGGCTACGAAGATGAAAAATATGACGCGCTGCTGGACAAATTTGAGCCGGATATGAAAACGGCCGAAGTTCGGGCCGTCTTTAATGCGGTCAAAGAGGCGTTAACGCCGCTAAGTCAGGCCATTGCCGAACGGCAAACGGCCGTTGACGACAGCCTGCTTCACCAGGAATACCCTATCGACAAACAAAAAGAATTTGCCCGCTACATTGCCGCAGCGGTAGGCTACGATTTTGATCGGGGACATTTGGGAACGGTGATCCATCCCTTTGCTACCAGCTTTAGCCGTAATGACGCCCGCATCACCACCCGCTGGTATCCTGACTTCCTCAGCCCGTCTCTCTTTGGTACGCTGCATGAGTCAGGCCACGCCATGTATGAGCAAGGCACTCACGCCGACCTGGGCCGCACGCCGCTGGCACGGGGCACATCGCTGGGTATTCATGAATCCCAGTCGCGCATGATCGAAAACCTGGTAGGGCGCAATCGGGGCTTCTGGCAGGCCCATTTCCCCAAATTGCAGGCCCTCTTCCCCGAACAGCTTGGCCACCATACGGCCGAAGATTTCTACCGGGCCATCAACAAGGTACAGCCCTCCTTTATTCGCGTGGAGGCCGATGAACTAACCTATAATCTGCATATTATTCTGCGTTTTGAGCTAGAACAGGCAATGCTCAATGGGGAGTTGGCCGTGGCCGATCTGCCCACTGCCTGGAATGACAAAATGCAGCAATTGTTGGGCATTGTACCAGCCAATGACAGGGAGGGCTGTTTGCAGGATGTGCACTGGTCACGGCCTGGTTTTGGCTATTTCCCCACCTATGCCCTGGGCAATTTATATGCGGCTCAATTCTGGCAGACGGCTGTTTCGCAGCAGCCCCGAATCAACGCCGAACTGGCAGAAGGGCGCACCGACACCCTGCTCACCTGGCTGGGCGACAATATTCACCAACACGGCCGTAAATTTACGCCCAGCGAACTGGTGCAGCGCGTGACGGAACGGCCGTTGAGCCACCAGCCCTTTATTGACTACGTCACTGAGAAGTTTACCGACCTATACGACCTGTAGTATGCCTATGAGGTCAACGTTCAGACCTGACAGGTTTGCCACCAGAGGTATTAGGCAAAATATGGCCTTGAAAACTTGTCAGGTCTCCAGACTTGTACTGAGCACAGCCGAAGTAGAGTCTCAACGGTTACCCTATGAGTATGGAAGCGCTGCAACAACTTCAAGAAACATTAAAAAATAACGGCTATCGTCTGACGGCAGCGCGTAAGGTAATCCTGACCGCATTGGCCCAAACGGGTGGCCACGTCAGTGCCGATGAGCTGGCCGAACTGGTGCGAGCGGATGCCCCCGGTGTGGGGCGCATGACCGTTTACCGCACGCTGGACTTGCTGCACGAATTAGAGTTAATCCGGCCCGTCTACCAGGGCACGGGAGCCGCCCATTATGTGTTGATGGAGGATGGCCACCACCATCACCTGATCTGTTCAAATTGTGACAAGGTGATTGAGTTTGACGACTGTGTTTTGGAAGAAGTGGAAAAAATTGTGGGCCAGCGCTTTAATTTTGAGGTCAAAGGCCACCTGCTGGAATTTTACGGCCGTTGCCAGGAATGTCAGACTTAGCCGGTAATCGGTTATCGGTTATCCGTTAGCGGTGATCCGTGACCCGTCCGGGATGTGCCCGGCCTTTTACCTCATCTACTCACGGTTATGCCTGTCCCCGCTGGCGCACCCAGATGAACAAGGTCAAGGGCAGAAGGACCGCCAGCAGTGCCAGCCCGCCGCCCACCCAACCGGGCAGGTAAACACTGGCCGAGGGATCGGCCGCAGCCGCCGGCATAACCAATAAACATAATAAGAGCAGTGTGGCCAAAACAGATAGGGGTTTGTTTTTCATTATCAGATCTCCTATAAAATGCTAAATTGCTGCTCTTTATTATAAACTATCTGGGGCTAGCTGCCAGTAAGCCAGCAATCAGTAGTCAGTGAATAGTAATTGGTTGGTCACATTTTCTTCCTTCTGCCCCTGCCTTGTTTGTCAGTGCATCAGCGCTTGATTGGCCAGGGAACGGCCGTTTTCCGTCAACACCAGATGGCCATTCTGCCGCACTACCAGCTCGCCCGCTTCCGCCCGCCGGACGACCTGGCCGGCAAACTCCTCTTCCCAGCGCAAATGTTCTCGCAAATGGGTTACCCGATTCTCGCGAGCCGCTTCCGGTTTGCCCTCATGGTTGAGCAAATGGATGGCCAGCGCCGTCTGAGCAAATTCCCAGCGCTGCTGCCGCCGCCGCCAGACAAGGGCCAGCAGCCCCCGGCGCGGTGCCAGCAGAAAAGTGACCAGAAAAATCACGCCCACCATGACGGCCATCGATCCGGCAATATTGGCGTCCAGCCAGCGGGCCAGCCAGTAGCCGCCTATGGCCCCTACTGCCGCCAGCAGCCCGCTTAGCCCCAGCATATGGGAAAGGCGGTCGGTTAACAGGTAAGCCGCCGCCGGCGGGCCAATCATCAGGGCCACCACCAGAATAGAGCCGACCGCCTCGAACGCAGCCACGGCCGTTACCGAGACCACCGTCATCAGCCCATAATGGATCAGCACCGGCGAAAAGCCCAGCGCTGCCGCCAGCCCTGCATCAAAGGTGGCCAGTTTCAGCTCCTTATAAAAGAAGCCGATTAGCAGCCCATTTAGCAGCAGCACCACGCTCATCAACCAGAGCGCTCTAGGCAAATCCAGCCCCCACCCCTGCCAGCGGTCAAAGGCAGCAAAAGCCAGCTCCCCCATCAGTACCGCATCTATGTCCAGATGGACATTGCCGGCGTAGCGGGAAATCAAAATAACGGCCACGCTAAACAGGGCCGGAAAAACAAGGCCAATAGCCGCATCCTGTTTCACCAGACGGGTATTGGCCAGCATCTCCACCAGGCTGACGGTAATGACCCCCATCACAGCCGCCCCCACTATCAACAAAGGCGACTCCAGCGACCCGGCAATAAAGAAAGCGATGACAATGCCCAGCAGCACCGTATGGCTGATGGCGTCACTCATCATGGCCACCTGCCGCAGCACCAAAAAAACCCCGGGAAGAGCGCAGGCCACGGCCGTTATCATAGCAATTAGTTGAATTTCAAGCTGTATTTGAGTCATAATTTCTCAAAATAAATATGCAGAGATAGGGCGTAAAATGTGATACGTGATACGTGATGGACCTTGTTATCACGCATCACGTTTCACTCATCACGTTACCCATTGTCAATCGTTTCGCCTCCGCATAGCCATCCGGCGTCAAGGCCCAATGGGTCTGGTCAAGGCGCTGCACCCAGCCCAATTCTTCCAGGATGGTCAGCGTCCAATGGACGCCGCCGCCGGCGGTTGTGGTGCGTAAGGTGGCAATGGGATGGGGATAATAGGGATCGGCGTGCTGGTTGGCCAGGGCGTACAAATCCCGCAAGACCGGCTTGAGGCGCAGCCGCCGCCGGTTGCGCTGCCGTCGCACCCAGGTCCAGACCAGACCCCGATTGGGGGCCAGCAGCAGCGAGACCAGGACAATGGCGCTGATGCACAAAACCACCACCGGTCCGGTCGAGAGATTACGCCCCAGGCTGCTAATCATGGCTCCGGCTACCCCAGAAATGGCGCCAAAAACGGCCGCTAACAAGACCATGATGCTTAAACGGTCGGTCCACTGGCGGGCGGCCGCCGCCGGGGCCACCAGCATGGCGCTCATCAAGACCACGCCCACCGCCTGTAGGCCGATGACAATGGCAATCACAAAGAGACTCATCAGCACCACGTCCAGCACCTGCATCGGAAAACCCAGACTGGCCCCAAAATCCCGGTCAAAGCTGAGCAGCTTAAACTCTTTCCAGAGCAGGGCCATCAGCAGCAGCGCCAGACCACCCACAACGGCCATCGTGATCACGTCTCGCTCCAGCAGGGTGGCCGCCTGGCCAAAGAGAAAGTTATTGAGACCGGCCTGGCGGGCGTCAGGACTGCGCTGTAAAAAGGTGAGCAGCATCAGCCCCAGGCCAAAAAAGACGGACAAAATCAGCCCCAGGGCGCTGTCCTCTTTGATGCGTGTGTAGCGGACAATGGCGATCAGACAGAGCGTGCCTAACCAGCCGGCCAGGGCCGCCCCCACAATCAGGACCAGCGGCGCTTTGCTGCCGGTGAGCATAAAAGCAATCACCACCCCCGGCAAAGCGGCGTGGGACATGGCATCGCCCAGCAAGCTCTGGCGGCGCAACACGGCAAAGGTGCCCAGCGCCCCGCTGACCAGCCCCAGCGTAGCTGCACCCAGAGCGACGGTGCGGATGGTGTAATCGAATAGGAGGTCGTTCAGTAACTCAATCATCTTTCGTCACATGGCGTGAAACGTGATGCGTGAAACGTGAGGACTTTGGCTGTCACTCATCACGTTTCACGTTTCACGCTTCACGGCCGTTTTCTCCCGACCGCGTCAAAAACCCAACCCGCCCCCCATAGGCCAGGCGCAAGTTGTCATCGGTAAAAACGTCGGCGACGGGGCCGCTGGCAATGCGGCGCACGTTGAGCAGCGTCACCCAATCAAAATATTCGGGCACGGTTTGCAGGTCATGGTGGACGGCCACGACTGTTTTGCCCTGTGCCCGCAGTTCTTTGAGCAAATCGACAATGGCCCGCTCGGTGGTGGCATCAACCCCCTGGAACGGCTCATCCATAAAATAAACCTGGGCATCTTGCACCAGGGCGCGGGCCAAAAAGGTGCGCTGCTGCTGGCCGCCGGAGAGCTGGCTGATCTGGCGGTGGGCCAGGTCGGACATGCCCACTTTGCTCAGCGCTTCCAGGGCCAGTGCCCGCTCCTTGAGGCCGGGGCGGCGCAGCCAGCCCAGGCTGCCGTAGCGACCCATCATGACCACATCGAGGACGCTGGTGGGAAAGTCCCAATCGACGCTGCCCCGCTGGGGGACGTAGGCAACGAGATGGCGCTGCTCACGGTAGGGACGGCCGTATATGCGCACCTTTCCCGCCGCCGGCGACAGCAGACCCAAAATCGACTTGATCAGCGTCGTCTTGCCGGCCCCGTTTGGTCCCACAATGGCCATCAGTATGCCTTCCGGCACGTGCAGGTCAATATCCCACAGCACCGGCTTCTCTTCATAGGCCAGGGTCAGGTCTTCTACTTCGATGGCGTAGGTGTAATTCATGATAACTCCTGAGTTGGACGGAGGACGGAAAACCCCTCCGTCTTCGGTCTTCCGTCCTCCGTCAATTTCTACTCGCCCAACAGCGCCCCCACAATCGTATCAATATTATGCCGCACCATACCTATATAGGTTCCTTCCGGGGTGCCGGGGCTGCCCATGGCGTCAGAGAATAGTTCGCCGCCAATTTCGACCTGGAAGCCACGACTGGCCACAGCCGCTTGCAGCGCCTCCACATTACGCACCGGTACCGAGGACTCTATAAAGATAGTACCTTATTACCCGATCAAATTCTTGAAAATTTCATAACCGCCAACCCAGGTACCTACTGCCGAACCAATACCGGTGAGGAGAAAAACTAAGAAGACTCTCAGGAGACGATTTTTCCACCAACCCGTGAAAGAACCGATATCCACTCCAGCGGTTTCAAATTCCTTTACTAACGGTGGACAGGTGACGACCTGAATAAATGCAGTAACATACCCGGCCCCTATGACCGGTGTCAGGCTGGTTATCGGCGCTGCGGCAAAGGCGCCCAAGGTTGTCAGGGGATGGGCCAGGGCCAACAGGGCGCCAATAGAGGCAGGAATGCCATTGGCGAGGATCCAGAAAATGATATTATCTCCGGCGACAGAGATCCCTTTTTGCGAGGCAATGACGCCGATAGAACCGATGATCATCAGAGGTATGCTCCAGCCGGCTATTTTGTATCCTTGCGATACCGGGGGAAT
>JAWOIM010000320.1:0-6553 GCA_046484685.1 Chloroflexota bacterium
ACCCGGATTTAGAGGAGCTGGTCCATTTAGCACCGGTGGCGAGTGGCGGTCAGACCGCAGCTATCAATCCCGACTTGATCCGGCGTCAGGTGCAGCAAGCCCTCAAACATGGGGAGTATGGTCACGCTTATTACGGCGCGGCGGCTACCATTGCCAATCAATTGCAGGTCATTATGCAGCCGGCAGAGGGTTATGGGGAACAAAATGACTGGTTGAACGCGACTGTTATCTATCGCACCGTATTGGAAGAATTACTGAACCAGTACGGCCAAATTTATGACCACGATGGCGATTTGGGTGCTGTCTTTTGGGACGGCGGCGAACGATTAGGCGAGTGTCTAGCACAAACCGATCAACCGGAAACGCGGCTGGAGATTTTGCAGACGTTGGTAGATGTCATTGTGGCTGATATAGAAGTAGGGGGGTATGGCTTTGCCGATAGCGCCTATGGCGTTGTGCTGGAAGAGGCCAACGCGGCCGAAAAAGCGGCAATTGCCACCTGGATAGAAGCCAAACTGGCGGGAATCAAATTATCGACTGATGATTTTAGCCAGAAGTGGCGGGCAGAGTCATACGGCCGTTTCCTGCTCAATCTGCAAGGCGACACCCTGACAGACGAGCAATTTATTCAGCTTTGCCGCCGCAGCGGTCAGCTCAATAAATTGGTAGAACGGCTGCTGCAATTGTACCGTGTGGACGAAGCAGTGGCCACAGCCCACACAGCGTCTGACTATGAACTGCTTGCCCTGGCCGATTTGTTTGTCGCCCATGATCAGGCCACCATTGCCGAAGGCTTGGTGTGGGAGCGTAGCGGCAGGAGTAAGGACGACCGCCTCACTGACTGGCTGAAAAAGCAGGCGGTCAACAGCGGCGATTGGCCCCAAGCGATCCACTATGCCGAAAGCCAATTCTGGCAGCGGCCCACGCTTGCATATTACCAGGATTTGAAACACATTGCCGAACAATTAGGCGACTGGGCCGACCGTCAGCCTAAAATTTTATCCCGCTTAAGCAAACAAGAAGAGCACGGGCTCCTCACCACTATTTATGTGCTGGAAAAAGATATTGACGCCGCCCTAAAAACGCTGCCACAAGTGAGATATGGCGGCCATCTGACAATCGAAGTCGCCCAGGCCGCCGAAGCCAGCCACCCACAAGAGGCCATTCGTCTGTACCAACAGAAGGTGACGCAGTTGATCGCGGCGCGGGGGCGGGATAACTATGCCGAAGCGGCAAAATACCTGCATCGTATTAAGAATCTGTACGGCAAATTGGGGGAAGGGGACAAGTGGACAGAAACTATGCGCGCTGTCCGTGACCAAAAACCGCGCCTGCCGGCCCTGCTCGATGAGTTAAAACAGGCGGGCTTGTAGCATTGGTTAACGCATTGACCGGGCAAAAACAGAGCAAGTTTAGAGGGGAAGATACTCAACATGGTTGGCCGATGCCAATGGAGGAGATTGTGATACGGCCGTTAGGCCAGGACGCTCCAGGATAAATAGGCTCGTACTCAAAGATCTGAATCCAGCAAAGTGATAAACATGGCCGGGGTTACGATGGTAATTCCTTGATAATCCCCTATGTCTAACAGGTGTTGATCACCACTAACAATATAGTGGGCGTTGCCGGTCACAGCACATTCAATGTAACGATTGTCAGATTCGTCCGCAGATACGATATCTATTGTTTCTGATGGCTCCGCCCATGTACCGTTTTCTTCAATCAGGGCGACAAACTCAAGCCGATTTTCTCCCACTTTAGCATATTTGTTTTGTATTCTTTCGTATCCGGTAACCTTCAGAATTTCGTCAACAATTGGCCGTGATACCAACAGATCAAACTCACCGGCCAGCCACCGGTTGATGATTTTGGCAGGATTGCCCTTGTCGGAAATCAAGGCACTGACAAAAATGTTGGCATCAAGCACAACGCGCATGATTAATTTTCAGCCAGATTGCCGGGCTGTGTTCTGATGGCCTGCTGTGTTTCAAGGACATCCTGCATCACTTCATCCGGATCGGCGTCAGGATTGGCGGCTTGCACTTCCTGGATTAATGTCAGAAGTCTTTGTCTTTGCTTCTTCCAGTTTTCGTAAATTTCGATGGGCACAACGGCCATCGCCGGCTTGCCGTGTCGGCTGATGACATATTTGTCACCCCGATATTGCACGGCGTCGACAATGGTCCGAAACTCGTCGCGGGCCTGGGTCACTCCAATTGTCTTTTCCATATTCTTTGTCCTTGACTGGACCCTAAATTGTACATTCTGTATATATTATACATTACGTACAGTTTACTGGTATAGTGCGAGTGTGTCAAGCAGCGAGGTTTGAACCACGTCTTTTTCCATGAACTGAGTCAGGGTGAGGGGATTTTCTTCCATGTCAAACAAAGGCTATTTGTCAAGACCGACCAGAAACAAGTCGCGGTCTTGCCGGAATACATCCATGGTGAAGTCATCGACCCACATTTCTACCTCATATTCCGGTGTAGCGGCCAGCAGCGAACGCAGGGCGGCGCTGCCGGCGGCAAAGGGGTGGGGCTGAGCCGATTTTTTGCGCCGGTCGCGGTTGGTTGGGGGAATCGGCCGTTTCTGCCCAGAGGAATAAACGGCCGTCTTGCTCAAGTTTGGACGGGGGAAGCCAGTGTAAGTGGAAGATGTGCATAATTGTCGGTGAATTCATTATTAATCGTGGCGACATTATAAAGCAATCTTGATTTTTATTGCAATAATTGACGTTTTTTGCTATGATTTAGCCATGTATTTCCAAAAAGTATTGCCAAATCTGACAAATTTACACGTATTTGAAAGCGGGCATCTCTATACAAGGGCCGACAATCCACAACAAGTGCAACGACAACTAACCGATTGGGTCCGAGCGGGAAAGGTTATTCAACTGCGGCGGGGCCTTTACACTTTGGCGCAACCCCACCAATCAGAGCATCCACATAGTTATGTTGTTGCCAATCACATGGTGCGTGCTTCTTATGTCAGCCTTCATACCGTATTATCTCATTACGATCTGATTCCAGAGCATGTGGCTGTTGTGACAAGTATTACAACTGGCCGGCCGGGAACGTGGCAGAATTTGTATGGGCATTTCAGTTATCAACACATTCAACCTGACCTCTTTTTTGGTTTTGAATACCGGCAAGTTACGCAAACACAATGGGCATACATGGCAACGCCGGAAAAAGCGCTGCTTGATTTGATTTATCTGATTCCGGGGGCAGACAACGAAGGATATATTCGGGCGTTGCGCTTGCAAAATCTAGACCAACTTGATGTTGAACGGTTGACGACTTACGTTGAACGTATCAACAAACCCAAACTTAAACGCGCTCTCCCTTCTATCATCCATGTTGTTGAAGAAGAATTAACGGAGTACGTGTCACTATGATTCCTTATCTGAAATCGCAAATTGCGCAAGCGTTTACGCCGGAAACACAAAGAGCTATCGTGCGTGAATATCTGCAAATGCGGATTTTGTACAGTTTGCAGAGCGCCGGGGCCATGATTCCGCTTGCTTTTCATGGGGGAACAGCTTTGCGGATTCTTTACCAACTGCCGCGTTATTCAGAGGATTTGGATTTTGCGTTGGAACGGCAGCCAGAACAATATGATTTTCGCAAATATTTGACAACCATTCAGCGCGACATGACGGCCGAGACGTATGATGTGGAGGTGAAGTTGAATGAACGTCGCATTGTCCACAGCGCTTTTATTCGTTTTCGTGGACTTTTACACCAATTAGGCATTTCACCCCATCAATCGGAAGTTCTGGCAATCAAATTGGAAGTTGATAGCAATCCGCCATTAAATGCAGGGCTGGACACAACTTTCGTGCACCATCATGTTGCTGTACATTTGCAACATCATGACCAGGCATCGCTATTGGCCGGTAAGCTTCATGCCATTTTACAGCGGGAATATGTCAAAGGGCGGGATTGGTATGATCTGTATTGGTATTTGAACCAGCCGCAGTGGGCATCTCCCAATACTGCTATGTTGAACAGCGCCCTTGCCCAATCTGGCTGGGAAAAAGGTGATGTTACAGTCAACAACTGGCGCGGATATGTGTTGGAAAGATTGGATCCCTTGGATTGGACGCAGGCAGTAGCAGATGTGCAGAGGTTTTTGATGAAGCAGGAAGAACTAACTGTGTTCAACAAGGATACAATCAGAAATTTATTGATTGTTCCAGAATTAACCGAAGCCAGTAGTAGCTGATGCTTGGAATAGAACCAATCTTTTGCCAAAAAGATCGGGGGAGCGACGGGCACACCTCACCTTCCCGTTGCCGGTGTGCAGTCTGGGCCTCTCGACAAAAAGGGCATGTGGGGCTTATGAGGAGATTGTGATACGGTATGGGTCCCCACTCATCTTGCCGGTCTTTTCGTCAAACTTGACTGTCCAACAATTGGACAAAATCATACGCCCGGATCATCATGACGCCCTGGTAGCTATCCATATCTAACAGGTCAGCATCACCGGTCACCAGATAGGTGGCCTCGCCTTCCAGGGCACAGGCAATAAATTGATCATCTTTCGGATCACGACAGACGTCTGTGAGAACCAGCTTTCCCGGCGTCAGCTCCGCGTCTGCTTCGATTAACTCCAACAAAACGGCCGGATCAGCCTGCATATATGGGCGCAGACGGGGCCGATTTACCACCTCTTTTAGCTCAGCCACCATCTGGGGCGAAACCAGATAGACAAAATGCCCTTGTTCCCAATGGGCAATCAGGCGGGACATCGTCTCTCCCTGGGTGAGCAGGTAACTGACAATCAGATTGGTATCTAAAACAGCACGTATCACCGGGATTATGCCTTGGCCTGATTTCTTTCCGCATACAGTTCTTGGCGCACAGCATCGACCAGGGCCAACGCTTCGGCTTCGGTCAGACTATTGCCGGCGGCATTGAGCGCGGCCGCCTCCTGCACGCGGGCAAAGCGGGCGGCGCGGGCTTGTTTGTATTGTTGGTAAGCCTGGTACTCGTCATAAGAGAGGATAGCAGCCATTGGTTTGCCATAGGTTTCAATCACCACTGCTTCACCACGAGTGCGGGTCCAATCAATCATCTCTCGCGTCTTTTTTTGTAAATCTGTAGAAGTTATGACTTTAGGCATTGGTTTAACTCCTTCCATAAATTATATATATTATATAACATATATAATTTACCACAACTTCTCCCTAACTGAAAGTCAGAACAATTAAGGTGGGGGATGCTGCATGTTTCATAAACTCGGTATTTATTACAAAATACCAAGTTTTTATAACATATATAAGCCGTTTGGCACAATACGGCCGTTGACAAACGGCCGTTACTCGCACCAGGCATCTTTATCGTAAGCGGATGGCGATAGAAGCTGGTGACCGGTAAATGGGTGGCATGATCTCGGAAAGTAAAACTATACGGCCGTTTGTGTTCGCACGCGAACACGGCCGTCAGACGCAGGCCAGACCCTGGGCTTTAATATCGTTCAGGCGAGCGGGACCAATGCCATTGATGCGGGTGAGCTGATCCACAGTTGTATAAGGTCTGTGTCGAATCAGGTCTTCTACGCGCACATCATCAATATGAACGATCCGTGTGAGGTCTTCTCGGCCGGCATGATTGATGTCCACACAGCCACTGGTTGGTGGAGGTGGCGGAACCTCTTCCTGGGTTGGTTGGGGGAGCGGCGTGTTAGTCGCCGGCATGGGGGTGTGGGTTGGGGGTACCGGCGTATTGGTGGGCGGGGCCGGAGTGCTGGTTGGAGGAACGGCCGTATTCGTGGCAGGGATCAGGGTGGCCGTGGCTGTAGCGGCCGGCGTATTGGTCGAAACGGCCGTTGCGGTGGCCGTGGGTAAAACAGTTGGGGTATCGGTGGAAACGGCTGTTTCCGTGGCTGTTGGCAGCGCGGTCGGTGTATCGGTGGTCACTATAGTATCCACTTCGGGAACTATGGTGACCACGGCCGTTGCATCTGGTGTGGGGCCTGGCTCATCATCGAGAGGTGTCTCTGCCTCGCCACAGGCAGCTAAAAGCAGCAGGATTAGGATAAGCCAGGGTGTATTCTTCATCATTCCCTCCGAGTCTTCTATGAAGTTGTTTCGCTTTGAAACAATTTAGGGTTTTGGTCGGACAGATTTGCGATCAGGCGTCTATATTTTCCCTAAATTCACAAATTTGTAAACGCGAGGGCAAATGGACGAAAGAATATTGTCGACTACTGAGACGGCTGAACGGCTGCAAGTTGATCGGCGCACTATTATAAATTGGATCGAGAGCGGACTGTTTCCTAAAGCATACAGAATGTCGCCCCTACCTCGCAGCCCATATCAAATTCCCGAATCTGACATAATTGAATTTGAAAAGAAACGCGATCCTAAAAAAAGATAACAAAAGGAGCCGCCCCAGATTTCATACTTTGGCGGCCCATTTTTTGCAAATACCTTTGGATATGGCTATTTTGCGGATGGCCATATCCGGGACGGGAGCGACGGGGATCGAACCCGCGATCTCCGGCTTGACAGGCCGGCGTGTTAACCACTACACCACGCCCCCAA
>JAWOIM010000328.1:0-14268 GCA_046484685.1 Chloroflexota bacterium
ATAGACCCATTGCAGCAGCGTGGTCAGGTCGCCGATAGTAGTCTGGCGGTAGGGGTCGGGGCGGGCGCTGGGGCCAGGCCGCTTGTTGGCGGGCGTCAGGTAGGTGGTCAACTGCTCGGGCTGGGGATCGGAGTCGAAGGGGACGGTGATGAAGGTGTTGTAGAGACCCAGTTGGCCCAGCTGATTGGTGAAATAGGTGACGGCCGTATACGTATTCCTCGTCTCCGCCATCATCTCCATCAGCAAATTGGCCGAGTAGTTGCTGGACATAGAGACAGTTTGGGTGATCAGTTTGGTCTGCTCCAGGTCGGGCGAGCTGGTCAGGTGGCGGTAGGTCTGCACCACAATAGGCACTTTAAGCAGACTCATGCCGGAAATAGCCAGATCGGCGTTGTGGTCCAGCCGGTGGCCCCGTTTTAAGTCTATCACGACGTAGCTGCTCAGGCCGTCGAAGTTGGCCAGGCTGGCTTCAATGGCCGCTGCCAGGTAGCCGATGTCGGGCGGAGTGAAGGGGGTTGGCCTGATGGTGGGGGTGGTCTCTTGCTCCGCGAGCGAGGCAACGGCCGTTAGGGCTGCGGTGGGTTGGGGTGAAGGTGTGGGGGAAACGGCCGTTTCTGCCGGTTCAGCCGCTGCTGCTTCGGCCTGAATGTCTGCCTCAATTGGCGTCCCATCCTGACAGGCCATCAATAACAGGGCCATGATCAACACAAATAATCCTCGTTTCATGGTTAAAAGCTTACCGCTGTCGTTGGGTTTTGGGCAACCGGATCAAGCAAGCGTTAAGCAAAGAGGCGGGGTGGCAAAGTTGCAGAGCAGTAGGGTGTGTTTAGAAGTTTTTTTGTTTTGCGCTAAAATGAGAACAGCGGATTTGGAAATAATCGGATTGGCAGTATAAAGGTATAGGTAGTAGATATTTTTCATCCTTCTACCTTCTGCCTTCTGCCTTTGATACGGAGGTTGTGATGCAGTTTGGTTTGTTTGAAGAGAGACCCCATTATGAGACACTCGATGCCTTGATTGCCGACATGATGGCCATGGATGATGATCCGCTGGCCGCTGCCGGCACCAATGTGGTGATTTGCCGGGGCAATCCTCAGGCCAGGTTGATGATTGTGGGCGAGGCCCCCGGTACCGAGGAAGATCGGCAGGGCAAGCCCTTTGTGGGGCGATCGGGCCAACTACTGGACAAGATTTTAGAGGCGGCCGGCTTTGATCCCAACGAAGATGTTTTTATTAGCAACTCCGTCTTTCGCATGCCGCCGGGTGAAGGAGGCAAGAATTTCCGCAAGCCGACCACCCAAGAGATTGAATATTATCATCCTTACCTTTTGGAGATTATTCGGCTGGTGGATCCCAAGATCATGCTGTTGACGGGCAATGTGGCCACCCAATCGCTGCTGGGTCAGACGGGCATTACCAAGCTGCGCGGGGAATGGCATGAGTGGAACGGCCGTCATGTCATGCCTATCTTCCACCCCGCCTACCTGTTACGCAACCCCAGTCGCCAGCCCGGCAGCCCTAAGTCGCTCACCTGGCAGGATATTCAGGCAGTGCGGCGCAAATATGACGAACTGCTAGGCTAATCGGTACAAATCTTGATATCTACTGATGATCTATAGTATACTTATTTCGTAAATATCGTACGATTTGTAAGGTTCTGTGGGTGAGGTGCGAATTATGGCTGTTAAAGTGTATTCAAGTGACAAGGCACGGGCAAAATGGCGTGATGTATTAGACACGGTTGTTACCGGTCAAGATATTGTCATTGAACGGTATGGTAAGCCTACCGTTGCCGTTATTGCCTATAAAGATTTTGTAGAACTTAATGAACTGCTACAAGATTTGCGTGATGCGCGTGAAGCCAAAGAGGCGCTCGAAGAATGGCGGCGCGATCCCAGTACGGCTCGCCCCTGGGAGGAATTTGAGGCGGAGTTAATTGCGGAAGGTTTGCTGGATGAGTGACTTAGCTAAAAGGTGGCAGGTAATTATCACCCGGCAAGCCGAACGCAGAATGAAGCGGCTGCCGAAGCCGCTCATAAAGCGTTTACAACTGGCTATTAAATCTTTGGCAGAGGATGCCAGACCCTCAGGTTACAAGAAAATGATAGAGCATGACGATCTCTACCGCATCCGCGTTGGGGATTGGCGTATTATCTACGCCATTGAGGATGATCGCTTACTTGTCCTGATTGTGACCGTAGGCCCGCGCGGCAGCGTTTATCGTGATCTATGACACACTCTAATAAAGCGGCCCTGCGCGGCGAACCCGGCTACGTCTGGCGCTCTGGCCAGGAGCGGCGGCTGGCGATGATCCGGCGCTGGATAAAGTTAGACGATGCCTTGATTTTGGACAATGGCTGCGGCCTGGGCACCTACCTGGACGCCTTTGCCCCTTTTAGCGACCGCCGCTTTGGCCTGGAAGTGGAACTGGACCGGGCCGCACAGGCTAACCCTACCGCCACCGGCATTGTGCAGGGCGTGGGCGAAACTCTGCCTTTTGCCGCTAACCAGTTCGATTTCGTTTTTAGCAACGAAGTGATTGAACACGTAACCGACGACCGGCGCTGCCTGTCCGAAATGGTGCGCGTGACGCGGCCCAACGGCCGTATCCTCATCTTCTGCCCCAACCGCTGGTATCCGGTCGAACAGCACGGTATCTACTGGCGCGGCCGTTACAAATTCGGCAATATTCCCCTGGTCAACTATTTGCCCCGCCCTCTACGTGATAAGCTGGCCCCCCATGTGCGCACCTACAGCCGCCGCGACCTGCTGCGCTTGCTGGAGGGGCTGCCCGTGCGCGTTATCCATCACAGCCGCATCTTTGGCGGCTATGACAATATTGAGCGACGCTGGCCCCGATACGGCCGTTTACTCAAGCGCCTCCTGTACGCCGCCGAAAAGACACCGCTGGCCCGGTTGGGTATCTCCCATCTGCTTGTGCTGGAAGCTGTTTAATTTGGGTCTTTTGGATTTCGCGGGGTTTGACGTGAACCGTGATGCGTGAAGCGTGATGTCTCTCTGAAAGAGGCTTTGCGCTGCGTCACGGCCGTTAACTGTGCCCAATCGACTGTTACGCCCAAACCGGGGCCGGTAGGCACGCTGATACTGCTGTCTTCCCGGTTTAGGTGAAAAGGAGCCGTAATATCGGGTACGTAGTAACGTTCGCTGGCAGAGATGTCGCCGGGGAGGGTGAAGCCGGGCAGGGCAGCCAGGGCCAGTTGAGCCGCCCGGCCAATGCCTGTTTCTAACATGCCGCCTACCCAAAGCCCTAAACCGGTCTCACGACCCAGATCATGAATCTGACGGGCGGTAGTCCAGCCTCCCACGCGGCTGGGTTTGACGTTGATAATATCACACGCCCGCAGGGCACACGCCAGTTGGGCCTGCGCCAGTCCGGTGATGCTTTCATCCAGGCAGAGCGGGGTTTGCAATAACGGCCGTAACCGGCTGTGCTGGTAGATATCATCATGGGCTAACGGCTGCTCAATCATCAAGAGATCAAGATCATCCAGCGCCTGGAGGGTAGGGGCATCGGCCAACGTATAGGCAGAATTGGCATCGAGCATAAGCGGTAGCTGGGGAAAGGTTCGGCGCACCGCCTGCGCCAGAGCTACATCAATGCCCGGCTTGATCTTGAGTTTAATACGGCCGTACCCCTGCTCCACATATCTCTCAATGACACGCACCGTTTCCTCAATGCTGGGCTGAATGCCCACACTGACTCCCACCTTTACCCGCTCCCGCGTTCCCTCAGCATAGGGTTTGGCCAATAGGTGGGCCAGGGACACCCCTTCCCGCTGGGCGGCGACATCCCACACCGCCTGATCCAGAGCCGCTTTGGCCAGCGGATGGCCGCGCACGGGGGCCAGCAAAGGAGCCAGGTCTGCCGGTTTGATCACCTGCTGCCCCAGCAGCCTCGGAATCAGAAAGTCGCTTAGAATGTGCCAGGCCGTTTGCACCGTTTCATAACAATAGCCGGGATCATTGGTAGCTACACACTCTCCCCAGCCGGTCAGCCCTTCACTGTGCAGCGCCAGAATTAAACAATCCCGCTGCTCTTGCACGCCAAAACTGGTGCGAAAAGGCGTGACCAACCGCTGGCTAATGTGATACAGGTCAATACGTTCAATTTTCATCAGGCTATCATATCCAATAACCAGGCAGAGACAAAGGGTTTAGGGTAAACGTGAAGCGTGATGGGTAGGGTTTCTGCCATCACATTTCACGGTCCACCCACGCCTGGGCGACTACCGCTACACAGTCACCAATTTCTACATGGCCGGGACCGCGCTGGCCGATGAGCAGGCCGCTGCGTTGGGCGATAATGGGCTGGGGTTCCCAGGTGGGCTGTTCGACAAAATGGATTTGACCCAGGGGGGACTCGGCCTTTACGTCAGCTCCGGTCTGGTAAAAAGGTTCATAAATACCGGCCATTGTCACCGCATGGTAATTGGCGGCAGCGGGAACAGAGAGGAATTGGGTAGACGGCCGTCCTAAATCTGCCTGCGTCACAGTCTCCCCCTCAATGATTCCCAAATGTTTCAACAAGTTAAGCGTGCCTGTTTCAGCAATACGCAGTGTTTCGGCCGTCAGCCGGCCTGCGCCGCCAATCTCGGCACAGAGAAAAATTTTGCCCATGCCCTCTACCGCATAATCCAGCAGCCCGGCCCCGCTAAACTCTTCCATGATGAGCGCATAGGGGGCCTGGAATGCTTTGAGGGCGGCTAAGGTGGCCTGCCGCTGCTGCGCGTTTTCCAGGTCGTGCATACTGATATAGGGCAGCAGGTCCAGCGAATAGCCCCCGGAGTGGAGGTCCAGCACGGCGTCACAGAGGGGCAGCAGATAGTCATGGACGTAGTGGGCAATCAGTTCGGTAACGGTCCCCTGCGGCCGGCCGGGAAAAACCCGGTTCATATCTTTCTGATCTATAGGGGAAAGGCGGCGGCCGGCCGAAACGGCCGGTAAATTCAGCGCGGGAATAATGATAACGCGCCCCTGTACGTCAGCGGCTTTTAGCTCTCGCGCCAGCTTCATCAAGCAGACCGGCCCTTCATACTCGCCGCCGTGACTGCCGCCAATGAGCAGCAGCGTTGGCCCCGTGCCGTTTTTTAAGAGGGTAAGCGGAATCATCAACGCCCCCCAGGCAGAATTGTCCCGCGAATAGGGCACGCGCAGATAGCCAACCTGTTTGCCCTCTTGTTCAAAATCAATATCGGTGGTTATGGGTGAGTCAACGGCCGTTGTCATAACAAACTCCTGATTGGGTGGGTGAACAGGTGAGGGAGTGACCAGGGGATTTCATTGTTAAATCATCACGCATCACGTTTCACGTCTCATTTCACAAACAGTTCCCGATCAAAATTGGTCAACAATTCGCAGCCATCCTCCGTCACGCGAATCGTTTCGGAGAAGCTGACACCCCCCTTGCCGGGGACCTGAATCCAGGGCAGCATGTGGAAGGTCATGTTGGGCTGGAGCAGGCGCGTTTCATTGGGCTGCATACTCAAGATGTGGCCTTCACCCCAGTCGGGCGGCAGAGCAATGCCGATGGAGTAGGCGGAACGGGAGGCTTGCTGTCCGCCATAGGCAGTAATCACTTCACGACCGGCCGCATCCGCCTCATGGGCCGGTATGCCCGCTTTGATCGTGGAGAACATTGCCTCGGCCGCTTCTTTGACCGCCTTTTCGGCCCGGCGCAGTTCGGCGTCTGGTTCGCCCACAAAGCCGGTTCGCATCAGCGCCGCATGGTACCGTTTCAGGCAGCCGGCGATTTCCAGCATGATAATATCACCCGTCTCAATGGTACGACCGGCCCAGGTGGCGTGGCCGATGGCCCCCCGGTAGCCGGACGCCACAAAAGGCACAATTGAGGGCCACTCACTGCCGGCCTTGATCATGGCGTAGCTCATGGCGGCGGCCACATCATTTTCTGTGGCGCCCACGGCTACGGCCTCAACGCCGGCGGCCATGCCCGCCTCAGATGTACGTGCTGCCTGGCGCATCAGCTCAATTTCGTAGTCGGATTTAATCAACCGCCCCGCCTCTACCAGCCCGGAACAATCGACAAAAGTGGCCTGGGGACAAGCGGCGATGAGCTGTTCTTGCTGAACGGCCGTAAAAAACCAGCAGTTCCGCTCAATGCCAATTCGCTGCGTCTCCCAGCCAAAATAGGCCAGTACCGCCCCCAACTTCTCAATCGGATTTTCGCTATCCTGATAGGGCCGGCTGATCTCAACCCAGGTTAAGGCTTCCACACCGCTGTCTTCCAGTTGACGCGGAACCATCACCGGTTCCCCCATCAAGGGCACGATCAATGCCTGAAAATAATAATGGCCGGGGCTTTCAAAGCCGGTCAGGTAACAAATATTTTCGGGCGTGGTGGTAATAAAGAGATCAATCTCTTTATCAACCATGCGCCGGCGCAGCTCGCGCAGCCGCCGCTCAAATTCCACCATTGGGAATACCAAATCAGTTCTCTTCCGCATTTTTCTGCCTCCTTTCCGGAGACCTCTCAGGCTCAACAAGCCTGATAAGTCTGTAATTGCTATGGGGGGTTGACAAGACATTTCTTTAATGTTAGTCTAATAATACTAGAAACACACGTTGTATACAAGATGTGTTTTAAGAAGAGAGCAGCGGATTTGGAAATAAGCGAGTTTCTATCCGTTCCTTCCCCTAATCTGTTGTTCTCACCAAGGAGAAAGTTTGCCTGCCAAAGAAGAACCCCGCTTTGATAAACTCTATCGCGAAATTCGCGACCGTATTTGCCTGCTGCAATATCCGCCGGGCACGGTGTTAAAAGAAGAGGCGCTGGCTTCCGATTTTGGTGTCAGCCGTACACCCGTGCGCCGTGCCCTGCAAAAATTGGAGTTTGAGCGACTGGTGGACATCAACCAGCGCTCTGGAGCCATCGTTACCACGGTTGATTTGAAATCGCTTAAAGAGGTTTATGCTCTGCGTCTGAAACTGGTTGAGTTGACTGGCGAACTGGCCCGCAACCGGATTCCAGATGGCATGATTCCGACGCTGGAGTCGTTGTTAGAACGGTGTGAGGCACTGCGCGATCAATATGATCCCGAAGGATTGGCTCGCCTTTACAACAGCTTCCATGATGAAATGCTGCGCGTCATCGGCAACCAGGCCCTGCGCGAATTTTCTGATCAACTTTTCCATCAGACGGCCCGGGTCTGGCTGCAAATTTTGCCCGATCTGGATTGGGAAGTGGAAGTCGATGTCATGTGTGATGAGATACGGGATGTTTTGGCCGCTTTGCAGGCCGTGGAAATGCAAACAGTAGCCCATATCCGCCGCGATCATATGTCACTGCTCCTGGGCCGCATCAATACCTATTTAGGCAGTGCTGATACAGGATGATGGGCGGAGGACGAAAGACTGAGGACGAAAAGCTTTTTCCGCCCTTCGTCTTCCATCTTCGGTCCTAAGGAGGTGACGGCCGTTCAATAATTACTCCCACCAGATTATGATGAAGACCAGATGGTTTTCATCCTTCATAATTCATAATTCGTAATTCCAGAAGGAGGAGATGCACATGAATATCCGCAGGTTTGCCAAATTTTTTGTTTTAGCCATGCTGTCCCTGACCCTGGTCTGGGCCGTGACGGCCTGCCAGGCCCCCGCGTCTGAAGAGACCACCTATGAGCGCGTACAGCGCGAAGGCATTGTCCGCGTGGGCTTTGCCAATGAAAATCCCTATGCCTTTGTCCGGCCCGATGGCACGCTGACCGGTGAAGCGGTAGAAGTAGCTCGTGCTGTCCTCACTAACCTGGGCATTGAAGAAATGGAAGGTATCGTAACCGAGTTCGGTTCTCTGATTCCCGGTTTGCAGGCCAACCGGTTTGACATCATCACCGCCGGTATGTACATTAACCCTACCCGCTGTGAACAGGTTCTCTTTGCCGACCCCGAATATACGATTGGCGAAGCCCTGATTGTAGAAGCGGGCAACCCCCACGGGCTAAACAGCTATGAAGATATTGCTGCCAACCCCAATGTTCGGGTAGGAACCGGGGCCGGTTATCTGGAATATGATTACATGATTGCCGTGGGTGTTTCTGAAGACCAGATTTCCCTCTTCCCCGACGATCCCTCTGGCGTGGCCGGTATCCAGGCCGGCCAGATTGACGTCTGGACCGGCACGCGGCCCACGCTGCTTTCCACGCTGACCACCGTCAACGATCCCAGCCTGGAGGTTGCCGACCCCTTCACTCAGCCGGTCATTGATGGTGAGTCGATTGCTGCTTTTGGCGGCGCGGCTTTCCGCTACGAAGATGCCGACTTCCGCAACGCCTTCAACGAAGAGCTGCGTAAACTGAAAGAGTCGGGCGAACTGCTGCAAATTCTGAGCCAGTTTGAGGGCTTTGACGAAGCCGCTCTCCCCGGCGACGTGACAGCCCAAGACCTCTGTCCTGAAGCCTACGCCGATCACCCATAAAATGAGACGTGAAACGTGAAACGTGATTGCGAAGCCCCTCACGTTTCTCGTTTCACGCTTCACGGAGTCAACACTATGACAGACAAGACACAACAGCCTCGCCCCGGCACACTATCGGTATGGGCAGGGGAATCGAGTAAAGATTTGTGGCAGCGTTCGACGCAGGTTCCGGTGGTGCACAGCGTTTCTTTTGGCTACCATGACCTGGACCAGTGGCAGAATGTGGCCTTGGGTAAGGAAGAGGGGCATATATACGGCCGTAACACCAACCCCACCGTTCAGGCTTTTGAAGAAAAAGTACGCATCCTGGAAGGG
The DNA here is from genome assembly GCA_046484685.1 of Chloroflexota bacterium. GTDB lineage: Bacteria > Chloroflexota > Anaerolineae > Promineifilales > Promineifilaceae > SLGK01. The sequence continues at coordinate 8,768 of JAWOIM010000328.1, forward strand.
GCCGAGGCCGCTACCAGCTTCTCCACCGGTATGGCCGCCGTCAGCAACAGCCTCTACACCTTCCTGCAGCCGGGCGACCGGGTTGTATCCGTCAAAGATACCTACGGCGGCACCAATAAAATCTTCCTCGAATTTCTGCCCCGCATGGGGATCGAAGTGGCCCTGTGTGACACAACCGACCATGAGGCCATTGAAGCCGAAGTGGGTAAGGGCTGCCGGATTCTTTACCTGGAAACGCCCACCAACCCCACGCTCAAAGTGATTGACCTGGCCCGGCTGGCGAAAGCCGGCCATGAAGCCGGGGCGTTGGTGATAGTAGATAACACCTTTGCTACCCCCATTAATTCCAACCCGCTGCAATTCGGGGTTGACCTGGTGCTGCACAGCGCCACCAAATTTCTGGGGGGCCATGCCGACGCTCTGGGTGGGATTATTTGCGGGTCGGCCGAATTGATCGAACAAATTTACCATTATCGGGAAATCAATGGGGCCACACTGCATCCGATGGCCGCTTATCTGCTGCTGCGCGGCATGAAAACGCTCCAGCTTCGCATTCGCCAACAGAACGAGAGTGCCCTAAAAATCGCCCAATTTTTACAACAACATTCGGCCGTGGCCCAGGTCTTTTACCCTGGCCTGGAAGACCACCCCAATCACGATATCGCCCGGCGACAAATGCGCGGCTTTGGTGGCGTTCTCAGCTTCATGCTCCAGGGCGACTTTGACACCGTGCGCCACTTCATCCCCCGCTTGCAATATGCCCACGCCGCCGCCAACCTGGGGGCCGTGGAAACGGTCGTGGCCCCGCCGCGCACCAGCAGCCACGTGGAAAGCAGCCGGGCTGAACGGGAAGCGATGGGCATCCCCGAAAGCCTCATCCGCTACTCCGTCGGCATCGAAGACACCGAAGATTTGATTGCCGATCTGGAGCAGGCGTTGGCTGTAATTTAAGCAATGACCGAGGACCGAAGACGGAAGACGGAAAATGCCCTCCGTCCTTCGTCCTCCGTCTTCCGTCTTCGGTCAGATTTTTATGGAGGAACGATGCGAACGTACCGATTGGCTATGATTGGTTTTGGCAATGTGGGCCAGGGATTGGCCCAGATATTGTTGGAGCGGGAAAATGAGTTGGCCAACCGCTTTGGCGTCCGCTTTGACATTGTGGCTATTAGTGACCTGCTCAAGGGCAGCGTCTATGATCCGGACGGGTTTAGCCCGGCCACGCTGTTGACCGAGGTGCAAACGCACGGCAACCTGGATGACGTGGTGGCCGTCCATCGTGGTTGGGGCGCCCTGAGGACCATTAGCGAAAGCAATGCTGATGTGGTCGTCGAAATCAGCTACACTGACCTGAAGACGGGCGAACCGGCGCTGGGCCATATCCGCCGGGCACTCGAAGCGGGTAAACACGTCATTACCACCAACAAAGGTCCCATTGCCTTGCAATATCCGGATTTGGCTGCGCTGGCCCAGGCCAACGGGGTAGAAATCGGCGTCGAAGGCACGGTGATGAGCGGCACACCCGCGCTGCGGCTGGGGATGGACCTGCTGGCCGGGGCCGGCATTCGCCGCATCCAGGGCATTTTGAACGGGACGACCAACTATATTTTGACCCAAATGGAAGCAGAAACGAGCTATGAAGATGCCCTGGCCGACGCTCAGGCAAGAGGCTATGCCGAGGCCGATCCCACCGGCGACGTCGAGGGGTATGACGCCGCCGGCAAGGTGGTCATTCTGGCTAATTTGTTAATGGATACGCCACTGACGATGGCCGACGTGGACCGCCGGGGCATTACCGGTCTAACGCTGGACGACATCAGCGAGGCCCGCGCCGCCGGTGAGCGCTGGAAGCTGATTGGCACGGTGGAGAAGACAGCAGATGGAGTGGAGGCTGATGTACGGCCGTTGCGTCTCCCCGCTGCCCATCCCTTAGCCAACGTCGGCGGGGCCACCAACGCCATCACTTACACCACCGACCTCCTCGGCGACGTGACCCTGGTCGGTCCCGGCGCCGGTCGGGTGGAAACGGGGTATGCGCTGTTGGGGGATTTGTTGGCCATTCATAGAAGTAGTACGTGATGCGTGAAGCGTGATACGTGATGGCTGTTTTTCACGCTTCACGTTTTACGTTTCACGCCCATAAACCAGAGGAAAATCCCACTATGAAGATGCTGCTAAACGGCCGTTGGCTTGAGCGGCCGCAGACGATTGAAGTACGAGACCCACAGGATAACAGCCTGGTAGACACCGTGCCGCTGGCGTCGCCGGCCGATATGGACGAGGCGATTGGGGCGGCTGTGATTGGCTTTGAAGCGGCGCGCCAACTGCCCGTCCATGAACGAATGCGGATTTTACGGGAAACGGCCGCTACTCTCACCCATCAACACGAAGCGTTTGCCCGCACCATCGCCCGTGAAGGCATTAAAACCATCCGCGAAGCTCGCAAAGAAGTCACCCGCTGTATCGAAACGATTCGCATCAGTGCCGAAGAAGCCCGCCGCCTGCACGGCCAGACCATTGCCTTTGACCAGATGCCCGGCAGTGAAAATCGGCGTGGTTTCTACAGCCGGGAACCGATTGGCGTCATTGGGGCCATTACCCCTTTCAACGATCCGCTCAATTTAGTGGCTCATAAAGTAGGTCCCGCGCTGGCGGCCGGCAACGCCATCATCGTCAAGCCCGACTCCAAAACGCCGCTCAGCGCCCTCAAACTGGCCCAGGCCATTCACGAGGCGGGCCTGCCCAACGGGATGCTGCAAGTGATTACCGGGAATGGCAGTGAAGTCGGACAGACGCTCGTCACCGACCCTCGTGTGCGCATGATTTCCTTTACCGGCGGCCTGGCCACCGGCGAAGCCATCATGCGCCAGATTGGTCTCAAAAAGGTAGGGATGGAACTGGGCAGCAACTGCCCTGTCATCGTTATGGCCGACGCCGATTTAGAATTGGCGCTGGAAGCGAATGTTAGCGGCGCATTTTGGGCAGCGGGGCAAAACTGTCTCCACGTGCAGAGGCTGCTGCTGCAAGACACTATTTATGAGCAGTTCGCCGAGCGCTTTGTGGCCGCAGCCCAGGCTTACACCGTTGGTGACAAGCTCGATGAGGCCACCGACATGGGACCGTTGATCAATGAGCGGGCAGCCAAACATGTAGCCGCTCTGGTCGATGAAGCGGTCGCGGCCGGGGCTATCCTGCTCACCGGTGGCCGGCGCGAAGGCAACTTTTACGCCCCCACTGTTTTGGCCGATGTGCCCGACGACTGTACCCTGGCCCACGAAGAAATCTACGGCCCCGTCACCTTGCTCTATCGTTTCCAAACCCTGGACGAAGCCATTGCGCGGGCCAACAACGTCAACTACGGTTTGCAATCCGGCATTTTCACCCGCGATTTACAGACCGCCTTCCGCGCTGCCGAACAACTGCAGTGCGGCGGCGTCATGGTTAACGACAGCACCGACTACCGCATCGACGCCATGCCCTTCGGCGGCGTCAAAGGTTCCGGCCTCGGCCGCGAAGGCATCCGCTTCGCCCTGCACGAAATGACCGAACCAAAAGTCGTCTGCTTTAACCTGTAAAAGTGGCAAAGTGGCGAAGTGACAGGCTGGTTTCATAATTCGTACTTCCAAAAGGAGGGATATTGATTGTGCAAGAGAACAACTTTATTGAAAAAGCCAAGAACTATCTGTTTTTGGCGATAGCCTTCATCATTATAGGCACCGCCTTTGGCACACAGATGATGTCCCAGCCGCCACAGACGGCCCCTTTTGATTTACTGCCCCCCTTGCTGCGCGGTCTCAGCCTGACCATTACCCTTACCCTTTGGGGGTCGCTGCTGGCCCTGGTGGTGGCCATTTTTGTGGGCATTGCTCGTGCTTCCAGGTACCTCTTAATACGGGGTATTTCTGGCTTTTATGTCGAAATCTTTCGCGGTACATCCATATTGGTGCAGTTGTTCTGGATCTATTTTGTGCTGCCACTGCCCCCCTTTCTTATCGATATAAGTGCCTTTGAGGCGGGCGTATTAGCCTTAGGCTTAAATGTGGGGGCCTATGGAGCCGAAGTAGTTCGAGGTGCCATTAAAGCCATTCCTCGGGGACAAATTGAGGCAGCGACGGCCCTCAACATGACGCCGGCACTGATGATGCGGCGCGTTATTCTGCCCCAGGCGATGGTGCGGATTTTGCCTCCCTTTGGCAATCTGCTCATTGAACTTTTAAAGGCGACCTCGTTGGTTTCCTTGATCACACTGACTGACATCACTCGTCAGGCCTTATTGCTGCGCCAATCGGTAGGGCGGACGACGGAAACCTTTATTTTGCTGCTGGTCATCTACTTCTTGCTTGCCTACCCCCTTACATTGGGTGTTCGCTGGCTGGAAAAACAGCGCCGCTGGGCATAACAAGGAGGAATAACGATGTTTTTTGATTGGAACTTTGCCCTGGAAATATTGCCAACTTTACTGCAAGGGCTGTATGTTACCGTTCAGGTAACCATTATCAGCTTTATCCTGGCCGCTGTTCTCGGCTTGATTTTTGCCCTGAGCCGTCGCAGTAAAAATAAGTGGCTGGCCGAACCGGTAGGCGCATTGGTCGAATTTGTGCGCAGCACGCCACTGCTGGTGCAGCTTTTCTTTTTCTTTTACGTGCTGCCTCAATATGGTATCAGAATGCCTGCTTTTGTCTTGGGGACTATTGCCCTGGGGCTGCATTATGGTACCTATACCTCCGAAGTATACCGGGCCGGCATTGACGCCATTGAAAAAGGCCAGTGGGAAGCGGCCGTTGCCCTCAACTTTTCACCTATGGATACCTGGACGCGCATCATTTTACCCCAATCCATCCCGCCTATGATTCCGGCACTGGGCAATTACTTTGTGGCCATGTTTAAAGAAACGGCCCAGTTAAGTGCGATTACCATTACCGAACTGCTGCTGACCGGTAGTATCATTGGCACCCAAACCTTCCGCTACCTGGAGCCGATTACAATGGTCGGTCTGTTATATTTCCTGATTAGTTATCCGTCCTCATTGATTGTACAAAGATTGGAGGCCCGTTATGCCAGCGCACACTAACCCGAATAAGAATGGAAATGAGCCAATCGTTCGCTTTGAAAAGGTGAATAAAGCCTTTGGCGATTTGGTTGTGCTGCGAGAATTAGATTTAGAAGTTGCCCCTAGTGAGAAAATCGCCATTATCGGCCCCAGTGGGTCGGGCAAGACGACGATTCTACGCGTCTTGATGACGCTGGAGAAGCCGGATTCGGGCGTGATTTATGTGGATGGCCAACCGCTGTGGCACATATGGAAAAACAGCAAGCTGGTGGAGGCCAATGAGAAACATATGCGGAAAGTACGCAGCGATATCGGCATGGTCTTCCAACATTTTTACCTCTTTCCCCAAACGATGCTGTTACAAAATGCCATTCCCCGTCATTGTATGCATGCAATGCATAGAGTGTATGGTTGGGATCAACCTTGAAGCGCAGCGAGCCGTCTTTTTCAA
>JAWOIM010000359.1:0-10970 GCA_046484685.1 Chloroflexota bacterium
AGGGGTATTGCTCCCGGTAAAATTTGCGGTAGAAAATCTTCATGGCCCGGATCGACTCCTGGGCTACCTTGATGCGTGTCGCCTTGGGCGGGCGGGCAATGGCGGCCGATTCCTTACGCAGGCCGGAGCTGGCCCCCTTGTAGTGCAGCACGGTGACGTGGGGATAGTAAACAATCTGGTACCCGGCCTGATCGATCCGGTAACAAAAATCAATATCTTCGCCGTAGAAAAAGTAAGTTTCATCCCAGCCGCCAAGCTGGTCAAACAGGGAGCGCGGCATCATCATAAAGGAACCGGCAATGACGGGCACGGTATGGGTTTCTTCAAAGTTGGCAAAACCCTGGAAGTAGCCGTTGAAGCGGGGCGAATCGGGCAAAAGGCGGCTAAGCCCACTAAAGTGGCACAGCGCGTTCCAGGGGGTAGGAAAGCCCCGATGGTTGTCGGGGTCTCGCTCACCGCTGGGATAGAGCAGCCGGACGGTGATGGCTCCTACCTGGGGATTGGCTCGCAGGTAGGCCAGCGGCTCCACCAGCGCCCCCGGCTCAATACGGGTATCGGAGTTGAGAAAAAGGAGATAGGGAGCCTGCGCTACGGCCGTTCCCCGATTGTTGGCCGCGGCAAAGCCTTGGTTCTCCCCATTGGCCACCACGATTACGGTGGGGTATTCGGCCCGCACCATCGCCACACTGCCGTCGCTTGAGTCATTATCTACCACAATGATCTCCAGACCAGCCGCCGGCACTTCAGCAGCCAACAAAGAATCTAAACAATCGGCTAAAAGCTGCCGTGTGTTATAATTGACAATGATCACAGATAAATCAGGCCGGGCAGAGTCGGTCATCATAGACCCATTATCACCCAAAATGGCCGGATTTACCAAGTGAAAGAAAATCAACGCAAAGAAAAGAGAAACAAAGCTTCATCTCGTTCCTTTGCCCCTTTACTTCCTTTGCAGCTTTGCGTTAAATCTTTCAAAGGAGTTTTCATGAATAACTATGACGTTCTCATCGTTGGTGCCGGTATTTTCGGGATAACGGCTGCCTTAGAATTAAACGAGCGAGGATATACAACGGCCGTTATCGACCCCGGCCCTATCCCCCACCCGCTGGCCGCCTCCACAGACATCAGCAAAGTGGTCCGCCTGGAATATGGTCCGGATGTCGATTACACACAGATGATGGAAGAAGCGCTGCCCGGTTGGGAAGCGTGGAACCAGACGCTGGGGGAAACTATCTTTCACCAGACAGGCACCACCATGTTGACCCGCCAGCCGATGGCCCCCGGCGGCTTTGAGTATGAAAGCTACCATCTGCTGCAAGCCCGCGACCATGCCCCAGAGAGGTTAGGCAGTGACGACATAGCCCGCCGCTTTCCCGCCTGGAAGCCGGGTGCCTTTGTGGACGGCTATTACCATGCCGGCGGCGGCTTTGCCCAAAGCGGCCGGGTGGTAGAACTGCTGGCTGAACGGGCCAAACAACAGGGTATCACCCTCCATCTGGGGCAAACGGTGTCCGAACTGCTGGGAGAAAACCAGGTTACGGGCGTCCGCACTCAGGAGGGGTCTACCTACCATGCCGGTCAGACCATCATCGCCGCCGGCAGTTGGACCCCATTCCTGCTGCCCGAACTGCAACCGGTGATGAAGGTGACCGGCCACCCCGTTTTTCATCTTAAGCCCGACGACCCAACCCTATTTACGCCGCCCTATTTTACCGTGTTTGGCGCCGACATCTCTAACTCCGGCTGGTACGGCTTTCCCCTGCATCCCCAAAAAGGGGTGGTCAAAGTAGCCAATCATGGGGTCGGCCAGATTCTTGATCCTACCCTTGATGAGCGAGCGGTAACCGATACCGACATTCGCCATTTACGTAATTTTTTGGGCGACACCTTCCCCGCCCTCAAAGAGGCCAGCATTGTCTACACCCGTCGCTGCCTTTACTGTGACACGCTGGATGAGCACCTGTGGATTGATCGCCATCCTGAGAAAGAAGGGCTGCTGGTAGCGGCCGGCGGCAGCGGCCACGGCTTTAAGTTTGGCCCGATTTTAGGCACCCTCATTGCCGATGCCGCCGAAAGCAAAGCCAACCGCTGGCTGCCCAAATTTCGCTGGCGCAGTTTTGCTGAAGGGGTACAGGGACAGGAAGCGTCCCGTTTTCATGGATAATTTGGCTCCTGCTCGTTTTTGTAGACGGCGAGCAGGGATGCCAGGGTATATTCTCTGTCATGTAAATTATGGCTGCCTTGTGGCCAGGCACTGTTCAGAAAATAACTTCCAAACCGCGCTCAATTTGGGCTTGTAGGGGGGCGAGGTCGGTAACGGCCGTGTTGCTTACATCGAGTGCTTTCAATCTGTCCAACCCAATCAAGTGGACTAAACCAGTATTGGTAACGGCAGTGTTGCTCAGAACAAGCAATTGTAGCTGTTTCAACCCAGTCAGATGGGTCAGTCCTCTGTCGGTAATAACCGTATTACTCAAATTAAGTTCTTGTAAATTGTCTAACTTGACCAGATGAACTAGCCCTGCATCAGCAACGGCAGTGTTGCTCAAATTAAGCCATTGTAACATGGCTAAGTTCGCTAAATGAAACAAGCCAGTATCAGTAACGGCTGTGTCTTGCAAGTTAAGTTGCCGTAAATTGCCTAACGCTCCTATATATTCCAACCCCATATCAGAAACAACCGTATTACTCAATAACAGCCATTGCAAATTAACTAACTTGACGATGTAAGCTAAACCTGCATCGGTAATGGCCGTGCTGCTCAGCAATAATGCCTCTAGATTTCCTAGCTTACTTATATGAACCATTCCTGTGTTGGTAACAACCGTATCATACAAAACAAGTTCCCTCAAATTCTCTAACGGTGCCAAACGAATTAATCCAGTATCGGTAACTGCCGTACTGATTAGTATGAGTAGTTCCAGATTTTTCAATTCTGCTACTGGAATCATTCCAACGTCAGTTACGGCTGTGTAACTCAAATCAAGATTTCGTAAATCGTTTAGTTTGCTTAAATATGTTAGACCTACATCGGTCAATTGTGTATTTCTTAAAGTGAGTATTTGTAAATCTGGTAATCCATCTAATATGGCCAAACCAGCATCGTTAATCATCACTCCTTCTAAATAAAGTTCGTATTTTTCTGTCATTAAAGCGCGGGCATGGGCAACGGCCAAATCTCGAATTGACTCTTCCCCCACCATAAGACTATAACTCTCCAAAGCCAACTGATGTACTATCTGCTCTTCATTTCTACCTGAAATCGCCTCCGCTTGAGCCTGTAATTGGTTTAACAAAAGCTGTTGCTTTTCCAAATCATGACACAAACCCGCTGTCAAACGAATTGTTTCATGCCAGTTGCTATTTAAGGCTTTGTGGCAAACTACCCGAATATTGTTACGGTACACGATGTCCTTTGCTGCTAAAAACTCCTGGAAGGTGCGGTGAACAAACTCCACTTCTTCCACGCCTACCCAGTGCAGCAAGCCACTGCGCTCCACCAGCCAACGCAGCAATGCCTCACCGCCGTGGCCCAATTGAGCGGCTGCCTCTATTTTACTGGTACTGCTGAGACCATTGTCCATTAGCCAGTAGGCCAATGTTCCCAGTCGCTGCTCTTTCTCTCGTTGTGTCAGATTTATAATGTAATTGCCTACATCCACACCTCGGTCCGTGTCCCGCCGTTCCAACAAAACGGTCAGACAGTCCCGGTATAGCTCTATTCGATCTAACTGTCTTGAACCGCCGGTCAAATGACCATTGCGGTTCTGATTCAGGGCACATACCATGGCACACAGCAGCGGGTTACACATCAACTGGCGCACAGCCGGCTGCCGGGCCACGACTCGTTTCAGGCCATCGGCCAGACGAAGTAAAGCGGACTTCTCTCTGTCGGGCAGCAGGCTGCGCTCGTGGCCCAGAGCCGTATGCCAATGGTCAATAAAGCGCTCGATAGTAGCCTCATCCATATCCTGCACGACCAACATTCGGAAATTGGCCCACTGCAAGCGAGGTGACAGCGTGGCCTGTCCTAAAGTATCGGGGCGAGTGCTGACAACGACCACACTCTCCGGGGCCAACGCCAGCAAGTCCTCCACCCATTTCAAGGCCGCTTCTCGCTTGTCGGGGTTGACTTCATCCAGCCCATCCATCAGAATCAGGCCACGCCCCTGCTTTAATTGGCTGAGGGTCCACTCTAGCGGCACACTTCCTTGTAACTCGGGCACGCCCGAGTTTTGTATGGGCAAGTCGGCCCAGGCAGGCAAATCTTTTTGAGCAAAATCACGCAGGCGAACAAAGAAAGGAATGTGTGTTTGCCAGGTGGATAGGGCCTCATTCTCCGCCTGAAAATTTTGTCGCGCCGCTTGAATAGCTACCCATTTCAGCAGTGTCGTCTTACCCGCTCCGGCTCGGCCCACAACCAACCAGCGCCACCCCTGCGCCAGGGCCATAGGCGATAACACCGTTTCGTCAGTCCGCTCACGCCGCAGACGCAGCGAGGGGCCCAGTTCGTCCCGGTCATTCTCGTCGCCGGTCAAAGATCGCTGACGCATTTTGAGGGTAACGTAAGCCACACTCAAGGGCTGCTCATAATCTTGCACACTGGGCGGCATCCCAAACAACTTCAGCCGGTCCAGCCGTGGGCCAGTTGGTGGCCGTAATCCCGTTCAAAGGTGCGGGCCACGCCGGCTGCAGCCTTGTCGCCAATCTCTTCAAAAAAGCGTTGAGCCTGGCGCGCCTGGGCATAATCACCGCCCAATTGTTCGACTAGGCCGGGAATGTTGAGGCTACCGGTCAACGTGCCAGCTATATCGCCGCCCCGTATCTCATCACGCAGCAGGCGGGTCAAAACGGCCCGTGTCAACGCCGGGCCAAGCAGTCGCATCAAGAGAACGGCTGTCGGCGAAAAACTCACGGGGTCAATACCTGCCGTCCCGTCACAAGGCGGGCAAAATTTAGCACTTCTGTATCGGCCGGCCGGGGCAGCAGCCGGACAATTTGGGCCACCTGATCGGCCACCGGTACATCCTGCTCGGTAGCTGCCTGCCAGACCACGATAAACTGATCGCGTGTTACTGTGGGCAGCGCCAGCGTTTCCCCATGCTCGTTGATAAATTCAACCATGAACGCCTGGCTGCTGAGTTTTTCCACAATTGTGCCTTGCGCTCCGGAAGATAGGCCCTCATCTTCCATAGTGTAAAGAATTTCCACAACGTCAAATAGCTTTGGCTCGATCATTCACTTGCCTCCAAGACAAATAACGTACTCAAGGAAGCGACACGACTGCCGGGTGCTATTAACCACCCCGTTCTTACTATAGTCGTCTCCCCTGTTGTTCCTGTGATAGATAAATCTACTTGTAAATGTTGCCCATGCCTATCGGTATGATGGACTTTAGCTTCTGCTTCCAGAGTTTTATCTTCGATTTGTTGCAGCAACTCTTGATAATTCTCGCGTGTAAAACCCAATGCGGAAGCAAATACACGTGCTTTGTGTTTACCTTTTGGGTGGTCCTTATTCAAGGCGTATCTCGTCAGCTTGCCCACATCAATATGGAGTTCAACAGCAAAGTCATGCAGTTTCATGACCTGATTGTAAGGCTTTTGTATTGACAATTCAAGATTGTTTGGTAGCATCTATGCTCATGAATGAGATGACTCAGCAATTTCCGCGCTTTTTCCGCCGTTGCCAGACGACATGTCTGGCTTTTGTGGTTGCCTGAGTCTCATACCGACTGAACACGCAATAACGACCGCCAGACCTGACACAGGTCTGGCGGTTTTTTGTTTTCAACATCGGATTGAACAACGGATTGGGAAATTAGCGGATTTTCACTTTTTACTTTTCACTTTTTACTTCTTACTTATCGGGAGACGCTATGATTAAAGCAGGTATTTATGGGGCGACGGGGTATACGGGAATTGAGTTGGTAAGGCTGTTGGCGCGGCATCCGGGGGTTGAACTGTTGTTTGTTACGTCGGAGTCAAAGGCGGGACGGCCGTTATCGACCATCTTTCCTCAGGCTCCGGCTCATGAGTTGGTAGCGGCGGCTGAAGCCCCGCTGGCTGAGGTGGATCTGGTCTTTTTGTGTTTGCCCCACGCGGCAGCGGCGCAAACGGCCGTTTCTGCCCTCAACGCCGGTAAGCGGGTGATCGACCTCAGCGCCGACTTTCGGCTGAAGGAACGGGCGGTCTATGAGGAATGGTATAAAGTGACCCATCCCGCGCCGGATTGGTTGGAAACGGCCGTTTATGGCCTCACCGAATTTTCCCGCCCCGCCCTGGCCCAGGCCCAACTGGTGGCCAATCCCGGCTGCTACCCCACCAGCATCTTGCTGGGCTTGCAGCCGCTGCTGGCGGCCGGACTGCCTATTAGCGGCCCCATTATCGCCGATAGCAAATCGGGCGTGTCGGGAGCCGGCCGTGCCCCCAAGCAGCACACCCATTTTGTGGAGATAGCCGACAATTTTTCGCCGTATGGGATCGGCCGTGGCCACCGCCATCTGCCCGAAATTGAGCAGCAAATCCGCGCCTGGCAGCCGGACGCGCCGCCGCTCATCTTTTCGCCCCATCTGCTGCCTGTACCCAGGGGGATTTTGTCAACGATTTATGTCAACTTTGAATCAGTAAGTAGTAAAAAGTTAGTAGTAAGTAATGGCATGGCGGAAGTACGGACATTATATGAGGCGGCCTATGGGGACGAACCGTTTGTTGACGTGCTGCCGGAGGGGGAGTTGGCTACGCTGGCCCATGTGGTCCACAGCAACCGCTGCGTTATTGGCCTGACGCCGGCCGGCTCTACCCTGATCATTACCAGCGCCATCGACAACCTGGTCAAAGGTGCGGCCGGCCAGGCAGTGCAGAATATGAATGTGATGTATGGGTTGGAAGAGGAGATGGGACTTGAGGGATGAAGTAAAAAGTAAGAAGTAAAAAGTGAAAAGCACTTCTCACTTTTTACTTTCCACTTTTTACTGAATACTGAACACTGGATACTGAAAGATGCATATCTTAAAAATTAGCGGTGATAAATTAGATAACAGTGATTTTTTAAGCGAGTTTGCCGGCTATGTAGCGGCGCAGGCGCAGCCGGTGGTGATTGTCCACGGTGGTGGTCGGGGCATTGCCGATTTGCAGGCAAAACTAGGGCTAACGGCCGTCAAGGTAGACGGATTGCGGGTGACGGATGCCTATTCTCTGGTAGTAGCCCAAATGGTATTATCGGGACTGGTCAACAAGCGGCTGGTGGCCGCGCTGCTGGCCGCAGGCGTGGACGCGGTGGGGCTAAGCGGCGTGGATGGCGGCCTGCTGCGCTGCCGGAAAAAGGCCCACCCCACGGCCGATTTGGGCTATGTCGGCGAGATAACGGCCGTTCGCGCCGACCTCCTGACTAATTTACTGGATCGGGGGATAACGGCCGTTGTTTCCCCCATCTCGCTCGGCAACGATAACCATCCCTACAACGTCAATGCCGACGAAGCGGCCGCTGCCGTGGCCCTGGCCCTCCAGGCCAACCTGCTCGATTTTGTTTCTAATGTGCCGGGAGTGATGGAAAACGGCCGTATTCTGCCCTACCTCACCCCGGCCCAGTGTGACGCGCTGCGCCAAAACGGGGTCATTCAAGACGGCATGATCCCCAAAGTCCAGGCCGCCCTCGACGCCGTAGCCCAGGGGGTGGCTCAGGCCCGCATTGTGGACCTGAATGGGCTATTAAATAATGGGGGAACCTGGTTTACAGCGTGAGTACAACAGTTTTGAGGAAGGAACAGATTGGTTGTTTCAAAATTTTCTTCCCCTAATCTGATGTACTCTCATTGACAAGGAAATATTATGAACAAATCAGACTTAATAGAAGCAGCATCCAAACATCTTGTCCACACCTATAATCGGCCAGAAGTGGTTTTTGAAAAGGGACAAGGGGTTTATTTATATGACACCGAAGGCAAGAAGTATCTCGACTTTATGTCGGGCATTGCCGTCAATGGGCTAGGGCACAGCGATCCGGAATGGGTGGAGGCGGTCTGTAGTCAAGCCGCCCAATTGGCCCACGTCAGCAACCTGTTCCACACCGCGCCGCAGCTTGAGCTGGCCCAGCGGCTGGTGGAAAACTCTTTTGCCGACCGGGTCTTTTTTGCCAATACCGGCTCAGAGGCCAACGAAGGGGCGGTCAAATTTGCCCGTAAATGGGCCAAAAACCATTTCCACAGCCAGAAGACGAAGATTGTGGCTTTCAGCGGCGGCTTCCACGGCCGTTCCATCGGTGCCCTCTCCCTGACTTACAAAGAGCAGTATCGCGCCCCCTTTCTGCCGCTGATGCCCGGCGTCACTTTTGTTCCCTTCAACGACCTGGAAGCGGCACGGCTGGCCGTCGATGACGACACCTGCGCCGTTATCATCGAGCCGGTGCAGGGAGAAGGAGGCGTCAACCCGGCCACGGCCGAATTTTTGCAAGGCTTACGCGCTCTCTGTGACAACCACCAGGCTCTCCTCATTTTTGACGAGGTGCAGTGCGGCCTGGGGCGTACCGGCGACCTGTGGGCGCACCAAAATTACGCCATTACGCCCGATATCATGACGCTGGCCAAGCCGCTGGCCGGCGGCCTGCCCATTGGGGCCATCCTGGTGACCCAGGCGGTAGCCGACGTCATTCAGCCGGGCGATCACGGCAGCACTTTTGCCGGCGGGCCGCTTGTCTGCCGGGCGGCGCAGGTGGTCTTTGACCGCATCAACCGGCCTGAATTCTTGCAGCAGGTGGCCGACAACGGAGCCTATTTGCAGCATCAACTGCGCCACCTGGAATCATCCCAAGTTGTGGCCGTGCGCGGCCTGGGCCTGCTGGTGGGGGTAGAGTTGGATACGGCTGTGGCCCCCCTCATCGCCGCCGCCCGCGACCAAGGCTTACTCATCATCAGCGCCGGGGAAAAGGTGCTGCGCCTGGCCCCACCGCTGATTATTACCCAGGAAGAGATTGATACGGCCGTAGCCATTATAGCCGATTGTCTAAAGTAAAAAGTGGAAAGTGAAAAGTAACAGCCTTACTTCTGACTTCTTACCTCTTACTTCTTACTTCAAAACATGAACATCCGCCCCCCCACTCCCACCGATATACCCGGCATCATGGCCCTGGTGAACGAACACGTCCGGCGCGGTGATTTGCTGCCGCGCACGGCCGAATCGATCCGGCTGACGCTCGACGACTGGCTCATCGGCATAGACAACGACGGCGAGATTGTGGCCTGCGTCTCGCTGCTCTATTACACTGAAACGCTGGCCGAGGTGCGCTCATTGGCCGTGGCCGACAAAACCAAAGGACAGGGCTGGGGCAGCACTATCGTTAAAGCAGTCATTGAACAGGCGCGGCTCAAAGGCATACCCACCCTGTTTGCGCTGACGCGGGCCGTCGGCTTCTTTGAAAATGTCGGCTTTGCCGTCACCTACAAAGAAATGTTCCCCGAAAAGGTATGGCGAGACTGCCACGTTTGTCCCATTCGCCATGCCTGTGACGAAACGGCCGTTGTTCTCGAACTAGGCCCGGCCACTATGCGCCGCACCTTGCGGCAACCCACAGCCGAATCGATCCAATTACCTATATTAAGAAACAAAAAGCCAGACTTTTCTCCGGCAAATAGCCACCAGTATCATAACAAAAGCCGGGCTTTTCCAGACTCTCAACAAGGAGCTTTACCCATGTCTAAACCATCTGTTAACAAAGTCGTTCTGGCCTACTCCGGCGGGCTGGATACCTCCGTCATTGTCCCCTGGCTGCGTGAAAATTATGGCTGCGAAGTTATCTGCTTCTGCGCCGACCTGGGCCAGGGGGGCGACGAACTGATCGGCCTGGAAGAAAAGGCGCTGGCCAGCGGGGCCAGCAAAGTCTACGTAGAGGATTTGCGCCACGAATTTGCCAAAGATTTTCTCTTCCCTATGCTGCAATCGGGAGCCATTTACGAGCGGCAATACCTGCTGGGAACCTCTATTGCCCGGCCGCTGATTGCCAAATGGCAGGTGGCTATTGCCGAAGCGGAAGGGGCCGAAGCGGTGGCCCACGGGGCCACCGGCAAGGGCAACGACCAGGTCCGCTTTGAGCTGACCTATAAAGCGCTCAACCCGACGCTCAAGGTGATTGCTCCCTGGCGCGAGTGGGAAATCCGTTCTCGTGAAGATGCACTGGCCTACGCCAAAAAGTACAATGTGCCCGTTGTGCAAACGGAGAAGTCGATCTATAGTCGAGACCGCAACCTGTGGCATCTGTCGCATGAGGGGGGTATTCTGGAAAACCCGGCCAATGAACCAGAGGAGTCGATGTTCCAATGGAGCGTCTCACCCGAAAATGCGCCCGATGAGCCGGAAGTGGTGCGGATTGATTTTGAACAGGGCGTGCCTGTCGCCATTAACGAGGTGCAGCTTCCCCCGGCCGGCATCGTTGAAAAGTTGAATGAATTGGGGGCCAAACATGGCGTGGGACGCATAGATATGGTAGAAAACCGTCTGGTGGGCATGAAGTCTCGTGGTGTGTATGAAACGCCGGGCGGTTCGATTCTCTACGCCGCTCACCGCGAGCTGGAATCCCTCTGCCTGGACCGGGACACGGTTCACTTTAAGGAACAGATGGCGGTGCGCTATGCCGAACTGGTCTATTTCGGCCAATGGTATCATTCGCTGCGGGAGTCGATGCAGGCCTTTATTGACCACACGCAGGAGACGATTAGCGGCTGGGTGAAGGTCAAGCTGTATAAAGGGAATATCCTTGTTATCGGCCGTTCCAGTCCCAACAGCCTTTACCGGGAAGATTTTGCCACCTTTGGCCAGGAAGATGTCTATGATCAGCAAGATGCGGAAGGGTTTATCAACCTGTTCGGGCTGCAAATGAAGGTCAAGGCCATGATGGAAGTGAGCGGCGGCGGCAAAACTCGCTACGCCGCGCCTGATTATTCAAAATTTAAAAGGGATTGATAAATTTTAACCACGGAT
>JAWOIM010000398.1:0-9886 GCA_046484685.1 Chloroflexota bacterium
CCACCTGCTCCCGCGCAATTTGGGCCCACACACCGTCATTGCCCACCACGGCAATCACGAGCAGGTCGTGGCGATGGAAGGTGTCAAATTCGCTCAAGGTATAACCGGCCGAGCCGTCGCCGTAGAGCAGCCAGACCTCCGCCTCCGGGTAGCACAATTTGGCCCCCAGGGCAAAACCGGCCCCGGCCCCCAGCGTACCAAAGGGACCAGGGTCCAACCAGCGCAGCGGGCCGCGCGGCCGCACAATGTAAGAAGCGGTGGCCACAAAGTCGCCGCCATCGCCGATAATGACGCTGTTCTCGTCCAGGGCGGCCTCAATCTGGCGGCAGAGGGCCACCGGGTTGAGGTAATCGGTATCAGCTTGTGCTGTTTTATCAATCTCCGTGTTGCGGGCCGCGTCGCGGGCCTGTAGCTGGGTGTGCCAATCCTGCCAGCGGTCGCGCCGGTTGACCTGCCCGGCCAACTGGCGCAAAAAGTGTCCGGGATCGGCCAGGATGCCCAGGGTTGGTTTGCGGTTGAGCCGCATGTCGAGCGTACTGCGGTTGATGCTGATAATGGGCGTATGGCGGGGAATGGCACGGCCATAATTTAAGCGAAAATCCTGGGGCACGCCGGCCAGCAGCACCAGGTCGGCTTCTTTGAGCGCCTGGGAGCGCTTGTGGCGCATGTGCAGCGGATGCAGCCCCAGCAGCCCCCGCGCCATGCCGGAGAGGTAGGTGGGGATGCCCAACTCAATGAGGGCCGTTTGCAGGGTCTCGGCCTGATCGGCCTGCAGGAGGGCCTGGCTGCCGATGATGAGCAGGGGTTTGTTGGCTTTTTGCAGGAAAACGGCCGTTTTTTCCATTTCTGCTGTGGTAAAGTGGGGTGTCTTGACCGGCAGCGGTTCGCCGGCCTGGGCTACATCTGCCCCGGTAAAGAGGCGGTTGACGTGCCGGTTGATGTACCAGCGCGTGGCCCGCCCGCTCAGGCTTGAGCCTTTAGGCGTGGCCTCATCATACCAGCCGCGCACCAGCTCTTCGGGGTAGAGCAGATCGACCGCAATCTCCACAAAGACGGGGCCGGGCACGTCCGATTGGGCTACCTGGAAGGCACGTTCCAGCGTGGGGGCTATCTCCTGCACCCGGCGCACCGCCCGTGCCCATTTGACGTGGGGCTGCATCAGGGCCATCTGGTCGATGTCTTGCAGCGAGCCGCGCCCTTTGAGCAGGGTGGGTGTGGCCCCGCCGATGAGAATGACAGGAGATTGGGCCATTTGCGCGTTTTTCACGGCCGTTACTGTATTGGTTACGCCCGGCCCGGCGGTGACAATGGCTACTCCCGGTATGCCGCTTAACCGGGCAGTGGCGTCGGCGGCAAAAACGGCCGTGGCTTCATGGCGCACGTCGATAATGCGCAGCCCGGCCGCCCTGGCCGCCACCAGAATGGGCGAAATATGGCCGCCACACAGCGTAAAGAGATGGGAGACATTGTGGTTAACCAATAGTTGTGTGGTTATGGTGCCGCCATGTTGTTCGGTCATGAAACTCTGTCCTTTGTTGGCTAATTATTCCAGGTGGCCGCTACACAATACTCAAATAATTCTTTTTTGCTGTTCCGTTTTCTGACAATATGACAGTTTATATTTTGATACCCTAAAGCTTCTAATATTAACTGGAAAATTTGCTCTGTATTGACGTGAACACCGTAAAAGGTGGAGTTGCCCACAATGTAACGTAGTCTGGCCGTTGGGGCGAGCGAGTGGCGCAAGGCATCGAAATGGTCGTGCATGTCGTGAAAGTATTTTTTTACGTATTGGCTCATCAACAGCGCTTTTTTGTTGTCCGAATTAGCAATTTGTTCACAGACAATATGCAGTTTGTCAGGCAAATCATCTCTAGTTGGCTGCCATTCTTTTAATCTGCTGGTGGCCACCCCCCATGTACCACCAATTGCTTCCCAATCAAGTTCACCCGCTTCTTTGGCTTCCCGAAGAAAGCCGGTCCAGTACATATACGGCCGTAATTCTCTGATATAGCTAATTCTATTGGGATAGGGAGGAGAGGTGATAACGTGCGTATAGTTAGCACCATTTGGCTGGATTTGGCGCGAATCACACAAGGATAGTTGAACATCACCGGCAATCGGAATAGCTGCACTGTTAAATATGTCATTGAGAATGGCTGAGAAAAGAATGTCGATGGTTTGGGTGGCGTGAACGGCCGTTTCTTCCTGAAAGGACATAGAGACATGGTTGAAAGCAGCCGCCGAGGTTTCGATAGCCAGTCTACAAAAAGCGATCCAGATAAGCGCATTGGGGTTACCTAAGTCAACGTTGCCCACTTCATTGATGATAGTCTGGCGTATAGCAGCCAAAATTTTAAGCGTTGGTCTGGACCACCATCGCTCGATTTTATAGATTTTCGGCTGCCAGTTACGGGCATCAAGCAGTGGTTTGTAGTTCTCTAAAATGTGGGCGGTTGCAAGCCGTAAATTAGAAATAATGTCCGGGTCATAATTCGCACATTTGGCATCACCTAACCAAATCAAGAAGGGATTAATATCGAATAAATGGACATCAAACCCTTCGTTAGCCGCCACGAGACCTGTGGTGGCCGTTCCGGCAAAAGGATCCAAAACACAGACGTAATCTGTCTGTTCCATTTTGGTCTGCTGTACAAGTTCTTCAACCAGCTTAACAGAGTAAGCAGGCGTCAAACGCAGCCAACCATGCCGGTCTAGCTTTTGATTATACTTAAAGGTGTAATCACTTCTTTGCTTAACCTGACTCATCGTGTACTCAATAAGGTTTGGATCACATCATGTACTTCTATCTTGATAGACACACTGTTTCTAGCGAAAAACCCGGCCAAATCATATCCTAATACCTGTTCTAGCGAAAAACCCGGCCAAATCATATCCTAATACCTGATCCGTAAAGGCAAAGAGAGAGGTTGTTGGGTTAGTTGACTGGCTGCCAATCAATATACCGCACCTGTTATTTCGATAGCGTAGGACAATATCGCCATCAATTTGGGAAGAAAAGATGGCAAACACCGGCAAATAGCCCTTTGACCAGGCAACAGTGGCGTTATCTATATCGGCGTTTTGGCGCTTGCTATCTTTACTTTTGTAACCTTGCCGAATCTCGAACACAATTCCTTGCGTTGGCACAGCAGCATCAATTTGTTCACAATAAGTACGCATCCAGTTTTGGATGTTATTGGCTATATTTGTGTCATTGATTTCGGCCAGTTCTAAACGGCCGTCTAACTTCAGCGTCTTGATTCTGCCTGATTGGGTTTTTGTCTTGTAAGACCAGATGGCCAATCCTGGGTTGGTATAACCAGTAACGTCAATAAGAATCTGGCGAAACAACTCTTCACAACCAATCCCAATTTGCCGGTACAGGGAGGTCATACCGCCGGCGGCCCTGTGAGCCGCATACATTAAATCCGTATCCAACCCGATCCAAGCATAAAAGGGATCTGCACTATAGAGCACATGAAATTCCTCCAGTGTAAAGCCTTCTTGCTTTGTGCTATCGCCAAACTTAGGCCGGTAGGCTTTGCTTTTAAGGATTGGTTCGATGAAGATGTCCAGATATTTTTGATCGAGCATAAGGTATGCAATTCTTCCTTTGTTATCAACAATTGTCTGTGAACTATGATACCATTGATCAGAGAAAATGGTTACCGTATTATAGCCTATTGAATCTCACGTAAACACGTGATAAACTTTCCCATATTCAGGTATGAATGATTAAATTATGCTGGAGGTTTGTGATGGAAATGCAAAATGTAACGCTCTCCCTGCCTAAAGAAACATTGCGGCAGGCAAAAATAATCGCCATTAAACAAAATAAATCACTCTCCGCTTTGCTGACCCAAACCTTAACCGATGTAGTCATTGAAACCGATCGTTACCAGACAGCTAAAGAACGCCATCTAGCCTGGCTGGAAGCGGCACCCGATTTGGGCAGCGGCGGGCAGGTAACGTGGACACGGGAAGAACTCCATGAGCGATAAACAGGAGCGCCAGTTTGTTGACACCAATGTTTTAGTTTATGCGCATGATCAGTCAGCCGAAGGGAAGCACCAACAAGCCGGGGAGCTTGTAGCCTCCTTGTGGCAATCAGAAGAGGGCTGCCTGAGTGTTCAGGTTCTCCAGGAATTTTACGTGACGGTAACTCGAAAATTAAAACGGCCGTTACCGCCGAATGAAGCTGCACAACTAATTGCTGACTTGGGGTTGTGGCGTGTTCATCGGCCGACTGTGACCGATATTCTCGATGCTATCCAACTCCAAGAACGGTATCAAGTTTCTTTTTGGGACGCGATGATTTTGCAAAGCGCTGCCCAATTGAAATGCAGTATCGTCTGGTCAGAAGATTTGAATGATGGCCAGATTTATGGCCAGGTGCGGGTGCAAAACCCATTTTCCCATCAATATGATAATGTCTGATCACCCTTACTCCTGGTGGCAAACCGGCCTCATCTACCATATTTACCCGCGCAGCTTTCAGGACAGCAGCGGCGACGGCGTGGGGGATTTGCCCGGCATTACCCGGCGTCTGGATTATCTGCACTGGCTGGGGGTGGACGCCATTTGGATTTCTCCCGTTTACCCTTCGCCCATGGCCGATTTCGGTTATGACGTCAGCGATTACACCGACATCCATCCCCTTTTTGGCACGCTGGCCGATATGGACGACCTGATTGCCGCCGCCCACCAGCGCAATATTCGCGTTATCCTCGACTTTGTGCCCAACCATACCTCTGACCAGCATCCCTGGTTCTTGGAATCCCGTTCTGCCCGCGATAATCCTAAGCGGGACTGGTATATCTGGCGCGATCCGGCCGCGGACGGCGGGCCGCCTAACAACTGGATCAGCCGCTTTGACGGCCAATCGGCCTGGGAATGGGATGAGGCTACAGGCCAATATTACCTCCATTCTTTCCTGGCCGCGCAGCCGGACGTCAACTGGTACAACCCCGACCTGCGCCGGGCGATGCTAAACGTGCTGCGCTTCTGGTTTGAGCGGGGGATCGACGGTTTTCGTGTAGACGTGGTGTATCGGGCCATGAAGGACCGTCAACTGCGGGATAATCCGCCTAATCCCGACTGGCGACCGGGCATGGACCCCAGCAAGCGGCTGATCGAAACGTACACCAAAAATACGGCCGACTCCCACCAACTCAACCGCTGGCTGCGGCAGGTGGCCGACGAGTATGAAGACAAGGTCCTGATTGGCGAAATGAATTTGCCCCTGGCCGATCTGGTGACCCATTACGGGGCCGGGGATGAGTTCCACCTGCCGCAAAACACCAACATTCCGCGCACAGCCTGGACGGCCGAATCGATTCGTGACCTGGCCGACCGGTACGAGGCGCTGCTGGGGGAGGGAGAGTGGCCCAACTGGGTGCTGGGTAACCATGACGTGCCGCGGGCAGCCAGCCGTGCCGGCCGTGAGCAAAGCCGGGTGGCCCTCATGCTGCTGCTGACGCTGCGGGGTACCCCTATCAATTATTATGGCGACGAAATCGGCATGAGCGACGTTGAAATTCCGCCCGACCGGGTGCAGGATCCCTGGGAGGTAAACGTGCCGGGGCTGGGGCTGGGCCGCGACCCGGAACGGACCCCCATGCAGTGGAGTGCGGACCCCAACGCCGGTTTTTGTGCGCCCGGTGTCACCCCCTGGCTGCCCCTGGCCGATGATCATGAGCAGGTGAACGTGGCCGCACAGCAGGCCCGGCCAGACTCAATGTTGATGATGGTACGGCGGCTGATTGAAATCCGGCGGCAAAGCCTGGCCCTGCAGATAGGCAGCTACCGCTCGCTGGCCACGCCGCCGGGTTTGTGGGCCTATGTGCGCCTTTACGAAGAGGAGCAGCGGTTGGTGGTGCTTAATTTTACCGACCGGCCCCAGCAGTGGCAGCCGCCGGTCGTTTTAGAGCAGTTGTTGTTATCGACTGCAATGGATGGGGATGTGGGTGTGAGGAGCGGAACTGCCATTTATCTCCGACCCAATGAAGGCCAACTGTGGGCATTAACCAATAAAACTGGGTAAAATTGTCATGATTGAGCAATGAGACACCGATAGAACCAGATGAAGCGTTCCTTGACTGGGCTGACGAAGATGTGTTGGCCAATCTGGTCATCGAGATTATCTCGTCGGAAGGCATTGATCGAGATCGGGGTAACAAATATTTGGAGTACGTCGTCGCTTGACCCCATTCCCAGGCGGGTTACAATTCGCTCCCATGAGCACAACGCTCAATTTCACAACAGAAAGGACAAAACTGCTTTATGATACTGGATATCCTTATCATCATCGGCTGCGTAATTGGGTTGGGGTACGGAGCCACCTTAATTGTAGAATCGGCCGCCCGTATGTCGCGCAAAATGGGCATTTCCGAACTGATTATTGGCCTGACCGTTGTCGCCTTTGGTACATCGGCGCCTGAGTTTGCCGTCACCATTGCCGCCACATTAAAAGGACAGGCCGATATTTCTGTTAGCAATATTGTAGGATCCAACATCTTTAACCTGGGTTTTATTTTAGGCACCGTGGTGGCTGTGCGGGCCATTACTACCAACCGCAAACTGGTGTACCGGGACGGGATGGTATTGATCGGTGCTACCCTGGTGCTGCTCTTTTTTATGCTTGACCTGACATTGCAGCGATATGAAGGCGTTATCATGATTGGGCTGCTGATATTGTATATAGGCTATCTGTTTTACCAGCGTGAAGCGCCTGTTGAGGAGATTCCCGAAGGAGATTTTGAATGGAAAGATATTCCCCGTTTTCTGGCCGGGCTTTTTTTAATTGTCGCCAGTGGCCATTTTTTGGTTGATTCAGCCGTAGAGATAGCCCTGGCTTTAGGCATTTCAGAATGGGTGATCGGGGTAACTATTGTGGCCGCCGGGACGTCAGCCCCAGAAATGGCGACTTCACTCATTGGTGTACTGCGTGGCCATGAAGGCATTTCACTGGGTAATTTGATCGGCAGTGACCTGTTTAATTTGTTGGGTGTCTTGGGCTTAGCTGGTATTATACAGGCGGGGACGATGCAAATAGATCCGGCCGGCCTGAACAGCCTGATATTATTATCTGCCATGGTTATTCTGGTTGTTATTATGATGCGTACCGGCTGGCGACTTTCTCGTTGGGAAGGGCTGCTGCTAATTGGTATTAACGTGCTGCGCTGGGTAATTGACTTTACTTCCAGCGGTAGTTGACACCTGACACATGGCCGTTCTGTGGATGACATCCATCAGTGTCAGTTAAACACTAAATGGCGTATGCTCTGGATGTGACCATGTTAAAATTATTTGTGCATTAGCTTAGGCAACCCCTAAGTTTGCATTACCTATGAAGGAGATATAAATGTCCACCCACTTTACCCTTAAGCAATATGGCATCGATGTAGAAGAGATCGTGCGCAATGCCACCCCCCCTGTTTTGTATGAAGAAGCTTTAGAATATGAGTCAGAAGCAGCCATTGCTGATTCCGGGGCCTTAATGGTACGGTCAGGTGCTAAGACTGGCCGCAGCCCGAAAGATAAACGCATTGTGGAACATGATGACTCTAAAGATAATATTTGGTGGGGGGATATTAACGTCGCCGTGAATGACCTGACCTTTCAAATTAATCGGGAACGGGCGATTGATTATCTGAATACCCTGGCGCGGCTGTACGTCGTCGATGGCTATGCCGGCTGGGATCCCCAGGAGCAGATTAAGGTACGGATTGTGTGTACACGGCCGTATCACGCCCTCTTTATGTCCAATATGCTCATTCGCCCTACCCTGGAAGAATTGCAAGACTTTGGCGACCCCGACTACGTCATCTTCAACGCAGGGCAATTCCCCGCTAACCGCCATACCAGCGGTATGACCTCCAAAACCAGCATCGACCTTTCTTTTGAGCAGCAAGAAATCGTGATTCTAGGCACTGAATATGCCGGTGAAATGAAGAAGGGTGTCTTTACCGTCATGAACTACATCATGCCTAAGAAAGGCGTCTTGTCTATGCACTGCTCTGCCAACGAAGGGGAGGACGAGGATGTCTCTCTTTTCTTTGGCCTATCGGGCACGGGTAAAACCACCCTGTCGGCCGATCCCCGTCGCCAGCTTATTGGTGACGATGAGCATTGCTGGACCGATGACGGTGTTTTTAATATTGAGGGTGGCTGCTATGCCAAGGCTATCGACCTCTCGGCCGAGAGTGAGCCGGAAATATACGCTGCCATCAAATTTGGCACGGTGTTAGAAAATGTTGTCTATGATGATTACACTCATGCAGTCGATTATAGTGACACGTCTATCACCCAGAATACCCGCGCTTCTTACCCTATTGAGTTCATTGATAACGCCAAGATTCCCTGTGTCGGCGGCCATCCTAAACATGTGATTTTGCTGACCTGTGACGCCTTTGGGGTACTGCCCCCGGTCAGCAAATTGACGCCGGCACAGGCGATGTATCACTTTATTAGTGGGTATACGGCCAAAGTAGCCGGTACCGAGATGGGTATTACCGAACCGCAGGCGACCTTCTCTGCCTGCTTTGGCGCCGCCTTTATGGTCTGGCATCCCAGCAAATATGCGGAACTGTTGGCCGAAAAGATGGAGGTGCACGGGGCTACCGCCTGGCTGGTCAACACTGGTTGGACGGGTGGGCCGCACGGCGTTGGGGCACGGATCAGCCTGAAATATACCCGCGCCATTATTGATGCCATTCATGACGGCTCGCTGGCCGATGTGCGCTATGTTGAAGACCCCCTCTTTGGTCTGGCCGTCCCTACAAGCTGCCCCAACGTGCCCGCTGAAATCCTAATGCCCAAAAATACCTGGGCAGACCAGGCAGCTTATGATCGCCAGGCCCGCAAACTGGCCGATTTGTTTACCAAAAACTTTGAGCAGTATAAGGCCGATAGCAGTCAGGCGATTATTGACGCCGGACCGCGCCTGTAATATAAAGTGAGAAGTAAGTAGTAAAAAGTGAGAAGTAGGAGAGTTTTTCAACTTCTCACTTCTCACTTCCTACTTTTTACTGGTTTTGCCGAGGAGACCGATGACAAGCTACGAATTTGAAAAGCTGGGCCGGGCAATGAACCAGCCTAGCAAAGAGTTAGAAACATTCCCCGCACCGGCCAACGTGACCACCGTGGTTTTTACCTCCGATGAGGTGAGCAGCTTTTGCCCCGTGACCGAGCAGCCGGACTACAATTCGGTCATCATTGAGTACCATCCCGACCAGCTTTGTGTAGAGAGCAAAAGCCTGAAGCTCTACCTCTGGACCTTCCGCGATGAGCGTATCTTCGGTGAAGGGTTGGCCCACACCATTGCCCAGGATTTATTCGATAAGTTGGCCCCGTTTTACTGTAAAGTAACCCTGATGCAAAATATACGTGGTGGTCTGCAAATGACGGCCGTTGCTGAAGTGAAGAGATAGTGCGTAGTTCGTAGTGCGTAGCGGACCTTCTACCCACCACGCACTACGCACTAGAGGAGTTTACCTATGGCCCTGCATGAACTGGCCGGAAAACCGGCTCCCCCGGAACTTTTGGAAAATATTCCCCGGTTGATGGCCGCTTATTATACCAGGCAGCCCGACCCGGCCGAGCCGGCGCAGTTGGTCTCTTTTGGCACGTCGGGCCATCGGGGCACTTCGCTAGGGCACAGCTTTAATGAGGCCCACATTCTGGCTATTACCCAGGCCATTTGTGAATATCGTCAGGAACAGGGGTACAGTGGGCCGCTCTTTTTGGGGATGGACACTCACGCTTTGTCAGAGGCGGCGCTGGTAACGGCCGTTGAAGTCCTGGCCGCCAACGATGTCACCACCCGGTTGCAAAGTGGACTGGGCTACACCCCCACGCCGGTCATCTCCCACGCCATTTTGAC
>JAWOIM010000433.1:0-2914 GCA_046484685.1 Chloroflexota bacterium
CTCCCAAAAACAGGACGTAGTGCGTAGCCAACTGCCCTACTACGCACTACGCACTAACTCAATACCGCCTCAATATGGTCCAGCGCCCAGTCGATTTCCTGGCGAGTGATGGTTAATGGCGGGGCAAAGCGGATGACATTTTCATGCGTTTCTTTACATAGAATACCACGTTCTTTCAGTGCCTCACAGAAGGGGCGGGCCGGGACATGCAGCTCAACGCCAATGAACAGCCCTTTGCCGCGCACCTCTTTGATATGCTCACTTTCGATGCGGGCCAGCCGCCCCTTAAAGTATTCGCCCAGGCTGCGTGACTGCTCGATCATATCCTCTTCGACCAGAACGCGCAGCGCCTGGCGGGCTACGGCCGCCCCCAGCGGATTGCCGCCAAAGGTGCTGCCGTGGTCGCCGGGCCGGAACAATCCCATGATTTCATCGTCGGCTAAAACGGCCGATACCGGGTAAAAGCCCCCGCTCAACGCCTTGCCAATGGTAATCATATCGGGGCGGACATCCTCGTGGTCACAGGCAAAGAGTGCCCCCGTACGCCCCAGACCGGTCTGAATTTCATCGGCCACAAAGAGAACATTGTGCTGTTTACACAACGCATAGGCCGCTTTCAGATAACCTTCCGGGGGCAAAACCACGCCGCTCTCTCCCTGAATTGGCTCCAGCATGAAAGCGGCCGTATTAGGTGTAATAGCTGCTTCCAACGCTGCCAGGTCACCGTAGGGAATCAGGACAAACCCGGGCGTAAAGGGGCCAAAATCTTCCTTATACTGCGCTTCGCTGGAAAAGCCGACAATGGTCGTGGTCCGGCCCTGGAAATTGCCCTCACAGACGATGATTTCTGCCTGATTGTCGGGGATGCCTTTGACGCGGTAGCCCCATTTGCGGGCTGCTTTGATGGCCGATTCCACCGCCTCGGCCCCGGTGTTCATGGGCAGGGCCTTGTCATAACCGGTTAGTTCACACAGTTCTTTGAGGAACGGCCCCATCTGGTCATTGCGAAAGGCGCGGGAGGTGAGAGTCACTTTGCCCAGTTGGGCTATCATGGCCTGCATAAGCCGGGGATGGCAGTGGCCCTGATTAACGGCCGAATAGGCGCTGAGACAGTCGAGATATTTACGGCCGTCCACATCATAAACCCAGACCCCCTCGGCTCGCTCCACCACCACATCCAGCGGGTGGTAATTATGGGCACTGTAGGTTTCATCTAATTCAATAAAGGCTTGACTTTCATTCAGTTGTAACATGGCTTGCACTCCTTGAAAATGGGACACGGATGAACACGGATGCACACAGATATTTTCATGTATGACGGCACGTAGCACCCATGTTGTCTCCCGGTAAATGACTAAGGACGAAGCACTAAAACATTCCGTCTTTGGTCTTTCGTCTTCCGTCTCTATTGATAAAAAAGCCTGATTCACCAAAGTAAACCAGGCTTTGCTCAGATCGGCTGTGGGATGGGTGGGGCCGATCATCTTTTATAGGGTTGTTGCACCAGACTGTATTATACCATCGAGTGGCTTTTGTTGTCTATCCGTAATTACTAAGCCAGAAACCGGGTTTTTCCCGGTATGCCATTGTCGATCTTGTACTCAAGTAACCTAAAAACCCGGTTTCTCCTGAGAGCGTTAGTAGTTGTGTCTATTCACAAATGCCGCTAATCGCTGTCCTGCGTCCGATAAAGATGGACATCCCGCTGGGGAAAGGGAATAACAATGCCGGCTTCGTTGAGAGCATGATAGAGGGCAGTATTCATTTTGTCAACCACACGGCGCGTCTCTACATAGTTCTCAATCCAGCAGCGTACCTTGAATTCCAGCGCAGAGTCACCAAACTTAAGGAAGAGGGCCTCAACGCGCTCATCCTGCATTACCCACTCTTGTTGGCGAATAGCCTCGATCATAACGTAGCGGGCCAGTTCAATATCTGTTCCATAGGCAATACCCACTTGGGTTTCAACACGGTATCTAGAAGAGGGGTGAGAGTAGTTGACTACCAGCCCTTTGCCAATAACGGAGTTGGGTACAGAGACCATTCGATTATCCCGCGTCAGGATACGGGTGGTACGCAGGCCAATATCGACTACATCACCCCAGGTGTCAATGTCCCGTATCTCGATACGGTCACCAATGGTGTAAGGCTGATCGACCATAATGGTAAACCCGGCAAACATGTCGCCCAAGGTGGCCTGGGCAGCCAGGGCAATGGCCAGCGAGCCAATACCTAGCGTAGCCACCAGTCCGCTGACTTCGACACCAAAGCGGTCCAGCAAAATGATGATGAGGCTGACGGTAATGATTAAAAAGGTAATGCGGCGAAAGAGAAGTAGAAAACGGGCGTCCAGGTCAGTTGCCGTGCGGTGGGCCACTTCAGTGCCATACCACTCGGTCAGCGCGTCGATGAGACGGTAAAGCAAGACATAGACAATGACAACATAAGCGGCAAAAAAGAGACGGGCTATTTCAAAATCCCAGCGCTCGGCCAGTTCTGTTATTTGTCTTGTGGCCAGATCGAAGCCCCATACTAAAACGGCTATGCGGGCCGGTAGGGCCACAGCCCGAATGAGCAAGTCGTCCAGGCGGGTGTTGGTACGATGGACAAGATGGATTTTTATCTGCTCTAAGATAAAGCGGATAAAGAGGCTGAGCAAAACGGCCGTTACAATAAAAAAGGTGGCCCAGGCAATTTCACGCCAGTCAACTGTTTCTATCATATAGCGCTCCTTCGAAAATAGACCACGGACGACGGACGATGGACGATAAATTTTCATTCATCCCTTCGACGCTGCTCAGAGCCTGCACTGAACACAGTGAAGTGACAAGCTGTGGTGCGCCCCGCCCATGTTGAACTCCTCTGTAAATAGGACGGAGGACGAAAAGCCTGCACTGAGCCAGTCGAAGTGACC
>JAWOIM010000522.1:0-5201 GCA_046484685.1 Chloroflexota bacterium
AGCCGGAATCCCGCTGGCACGAAGTAGGGCAATCAGCAAACTAGCCTGGTCCACAGAATTACCACCAAAACTCCACAATGTACCCCGGGCACCCCGCAAACTACCTGCGTAACTTTCATAATCTACTTGTGATCGTACGAATTCAAAAATAGCTGTGGGGTCATTACCTAAAGAGGCAGCTTTTTCAATGACGTATGGATCGTAACAGTTGGCATCAATCGTACAGGCCAGAGAATCGGCAAATGTATCCGGAACCAGCAGAGACGGCGCTGCTTGGGCAGACACCATCTGACCTTGTAGGGTTCCCCAAACGCTTGCTCCCGTATCTAACTGGGTAAAGCCGGTAACAGTTGTAGGGATTTCCAAACTTAACGTTACTACAACGCTTTGTAAAGGCGGAATATTTCCCAGATTCCAGGCAAGTGTGTTGTCACGGTGATCAGGCATTAGAGAGGCAGAAAGCAATGCTATGTTAGGAAGGTTCAATTCATTGCTTAGAAAAACGTTATGGATTACATTAGGATCATTAGTTAAATCAATCGTGTTAAATAATTGCAAAGTATCAGTAATAGTCGCCGTTTGCGGATCAATCGCAACAGACTGTGCCGGGGGACGATTGTTCTTGACCGTATAGGTTATAATCAGTACGCCGGATAAAGGAAGATATGAAGATTGGGTACGGGCAATGGTAATGGGATTAAAAAAAGTTTGCGGCTCTGGTAAAGATGATGTTTGGTAAACTTGCTGCAATGGTTGTGGGTTGATAAGCAAGTTGTTCGGATTGAAGCTCTCTACAGATGTGAGTTGGTTGCTCCCAAGGCTGGGAAGGATATCATTATCGAACGGAGAGAAGTAGGCTGATGTTCCTGAATTAATTGAGGAAGGTTGAGATGTTCTTTGTTGGGCAGCTGCTGGCAAGGGAAATAAAGATGCAAGCATAGAAATAATTAAAAGTATGGAAATAAAATGATAGGTATGATTATGTTTCATCATTTCAGGCACTTCCTTTCAAAAAAGTTCTTAAACTTAAAAGCATTATTTTTTAGATTTCTCTATTGATAAGTTTTCAAACAGATGGGGCAAGTATTTTCTTAAATCCCTCTCCATATTATTGCCTATAACTTTGGGCCAGAATGACCATAGTGGGATAGAATCGTCTTCTGGTTTCATCGGCCCTAACCAGGAAAAGCGCCTATTGACCGCTACAGCCTCTTTTAATATAAGTCTTTGTGCAGGACCAGGAGAAATTCTTTTGATATTGTCCCACATGGTAGTCATACTATATTCAAATTCATCGTAGTGGATGCCCCATGAATAAATACATAGACGTGTATTCCTGGCACGCCAGTAGTTTCTCCAGGCAAGTACAGTACAGGTGATCATGGAAATAAGAAAGGCCGGTCCCGTATACCATGGCACTCCCCGAGAACCTGGGAGGATGTCAATCAGAAATTTGTCGACAAAGGCTATGAGAAATATTAAAGCAATAAGAGACCAAAAAAATACAAAGTAGTAATATGAAAGGCGATGTTGTAAATGATAGATACGAATTGGTTTTCCTTGCAACACTTGTTCAGATTTTTTCATTGCGTTACCTCTATTAATATTAGTGTGTAGTCTCTGATATGCTGCTCCCTATATTGATTTTCTCAAAACCAGCCCATGGTTTTAAGGTGGTCCGTTATATGCTTAACAGATGCCCCACTACTCCAGTCTAACCAAACAGTCCATCAAGGCGAAGGGTTTCAACCGGGAACAAACGCTATAAGTGGCAGGTCATTGGCCACGAAGTGTGGACCACCAAGCGTGGGCCAACAACATGGCCCCGTATTCTTTTTGTTTTGTAGCTGCTGCTTTAGGAAGAACCCTCCTTACAAGTTCTCCACCCAAACTGTACTGTATAGTACAATTATCCTGGTTTGCTTTCACGCGAAAAACATACTATAAATACTTATGCTTTGTCAACTTTTTCGGGTGGCGAGCCGCGGGTAGTAGGATTAAGGACAATGTGTGCCCCACACTATCAGCATTTGCTGTTGCTCAGTTACCTTGGCTGCCGGCCACAAAATTACTGTTTCCTATTAGTATGGTTTGACCAAAATAATGAATTGTAACATTATCTCTGCCGGTCTGGTTGTGCCTGTGGTTATGTTTGCTCTGTGACTTTTACCCTATGCACGGCCGTATGTCCAGCACAGATGCAGTTGGTGTTGGCCCCAGGCGCAAACTTCGGTGCCCAGGTTGAGGATGGTGTTGGCTAAAACGGCCGTATTCTTGAGTAAAACGGCCGTTTCATAAATCGGCACGGCCACAATGCCCTCGCAGCCGATCAGCCCCACCCTATGCCGAAGCGCCCGAATAATTTCGCAGCCCCGTACGCCAGACAAAATGGGAAATGGTGAAGATAACGGCCGTCAGTCCCACGGCAAACCCCATTTCCAGCCCGCCCAGCCGGGCCGTGGCCGCCTCCGCCGGCACCGTCACGGCAAAGGCTACCGGCACCAAAAAGGTCAGGATAAAGCGCAGCCAGCCGGGATAAATGCCCACCGGCCAACGGCCCGCCTGGTACATCGTCTGCCAGATAAGAATGATGTCATTGATCTGAATAACCCAGAAGGCAATCGAAGCCACCATCAGCCAAAAGCTGTACATGAGGGCCAACCCCAGCAGCAGCGTCAGGCCAAAGGCGAGCGCCCCGCCCCAGGTCAGGCTAACAGTCAGCCCGCTCACCCCCCAGATGATGACAATAAACCCGGTGACCACATCTAGCAACTGCCAAAAATGGGTCTCGCGCACGCTGACCAACAATTGGGCATTCTCCGGTTTGATCAGCATATAATCCAGATCGCCGTTTTGAATCTCGCCCATTAGCCGCAGCATGTTGGGCTGGATGCTCATTTTGATCAGGCCGCCGAGCAAAATGTGGACGCCCATCACCACCAGGAGTTCCGCTTGTGACCAGCCGGCCAGGCTGTCGGTATGGCTAAAAATCAGGGCCAGCACCACCAATCCGGTGACCAGGGCAACGAGCGTCTGGCCCAACTGGACAAAGAAGTTGACCCGGTATTGCAGTTCATTCATCACGCCAATGCGTAAAAAGGTCCACAGCAGGCGAAAATAGTTTCTCATTTGTTTACGCTCCTACGGCCGAATAGCGGCGCAATCCGCGCCGCCAGACCCACTGCACCACCAGCCAGCCGCCAATAATCCAGGCCAACTGCCAACCAAACCCCTGCACAACCTGCTCCGGCGTCAGACGGCCGATCATCACCTCAATGGGAAAGCCGAACGACCATTGATAGGGCAGCCAGTTGGCCAATCCACGCGCCCAGGCTGGCAGCAAATCCAAGGGCACAACCCGGCCGGAGAGGAGCAGTTCCAGAGCAAAATAGAGGTCAAAAATTGCCCCAACCCGTACTGTCCAAAAGGTGATCAATCCCAAGACCCACATCCAGATGGTGCGCACCAGAAAACCGAGGAAGCAGGCCAGCAAAAAGGCGGCTATTTGCCAGGCGGCCGGGTCCAGTTCCGGTTGAAAGGCGATGGTCAGCAGGGTAATGACGGGAATGAGCCAGATAAAGTCCATCACCTTATGCCCCAGAAGGAAGGCGATGTCTTCGTGAATGGGGTGGATGGGACGCAAAATGAGGCCCGACCATTGGCCACCGCGCACCCGCCATTCAAAGGAAACGGGATTGAGGCCAATGCTGGTAATACGCACAAAGGTCCAGACGATGTAATAGGCGGCAAAGCCTCCGGCCGTGTAGCCGCCAATCGCCCCGCCATGCTCGCGGGCGACGGTTGTCCAGACTACCAGGTAAATGACCGGCTCCACGGCCAGCCCAATCAGCCATAGGAAGGCCGACAGGCGGTACTGCATTTTGATCAGCGCCGCGGATTTCATCCGCAGCCGGTAAAAGGCGGCCACCGTCGCTAAAGAGGCCCACCAGGGCGCGGCCGTTATCCGTTGGCGCAGGGTGGTCATGGCTGCGTCTCCGCCATGGCGGCGTCGTTCGTCTGGAACACCTGGTCAATCACGTCTTCTACCGACGGGTTTTCGACGATGAGGTCAACGACGGTCAGGTCGTTTAGCAAGCGGGCAGCGCTGCGGGCGGTATCGCTTTTGGCGACCTGGAGGACAAAACGGCCGTTTTCCTTCTCCACCACCTCGCCGTAGGGGGAGAGATCGGCCGCCGGGTTTTCGGGCGTGACAATAAGCCGCCGGTAAGCGGAAAAGCGGTCTACCAGTTGGGTCAAGGGGCCGTCAAAGAGGATACGGCCGTGATGAATGACAATCACCCGCTCGCACAACGCCTCGACGTCGGCCATATAATGGCTGGTCAAAATAACCGACGCGCCGTACTGTTGGTTATACGACTTGATAAATTTGCGAATGCGCCGCTGCATGGTCACGTCCAGGCCAATGGTCGGCTCGTCCAGGAACAACACTTTGGGCCGGTGGAGCAGCGCCCCGGCAATTTCCACCTTCATCCGTTCCCCCAGCGACAGGTTGCGCACCGGTTTGGTAACCAATTCTTGCATATCCAGCAGTTCGATAAATTCGTCCCGCGTCCGGCGAAATTCGGCCGGGGGAATGCGGTAAATGGCCTGGTTCAGCTCAAATGAATCCAGGGCGGGAATGTCCCAAATCAACTGGTTGCGGTTGCCCATGATCAGCGAGATTTGGCGCAGGAGGTCGCGCGGCCGTTCAAAGGGAGTATAGCCCAACACCTGTGCTTCGCCGGCCGTTGGGTGCAGCAGGCCGGATAATATCTTCAGGGTCGTCGTTTTGCCGGCGCCGTTTGGCCCCAACAGTCCCACCAACTCGCCTGGGGCCAGGGTGAAGGAGACATTTTCTACCGCTTTGACTTCGCGGGTCTGCCGGTTAAACAGGCTGGCTGCGGCCGCCCGTAGCCCCGCCTCGCGCACCGGCACAAAATAGGATTTGCTCAGATTTTTAACGACAATAGCTGACACAGTGCCTCCTGTGAAATTAGACCATGGACGACGGACGATAGACGGTATAACGGCCGTTCATCCCGGCAATGCCGTCTGCCAAAATCGCGCTGCGGTACCCGCGCTCCAGCGCCCCGCGCCCGGTGGACAGCACGCAAAACTCGGCAACGTAGCCGGAGACGACAACAAAATCAACCCCGTCTGATTGCAGCAGCGCGTCCAACTCGGTCTCCCAAAAAGCGTTG
>JAWOIM010000060.1:0-10843 GCA_046484685.1 Chloroflexota bacterium
TCATAAAAAAATACCCCTCATTCTTGGTACATGTTACATCGACTTTATCCACTGTCAAGCCGACCCCGCTGGCCTGAACTATGGGGCCTCAAATTTTAATTGACAGCTTGCACGCTCTATGCTATCCTAGTCCGAGTAGGCAGCACATTTTGGCCATATTCTTTACTCTTGTTAGATTTAAGAAATTGTCAGTCAGAATTACCTGCCAGAAAAGATTTTAGTTTTTGTTTGTACGGAGGTATGTATTATGATGTTGGCAGAACGCGAAACTGGCACTGTCAAATGGTTTAACAACGAGAAAGGCTATGGCTTCATTGCTCGCGATGAGGACGACGGTGACATCTTTGTTCACTATAGCGCTATCCGTGGTCAAGGCTACCGCTCTTTGGAAGAAGGGCAGCGTGTAGAATACACGCCAGGTCAAGGCCAAAAAGGGCCTGCCGCCCAGGATGTCGTTTTACTCGACTAAAGAACGTTGCTTTAACCAAAGACCAAAAAGCGATGCGCTACGGTGCATCGCTTTTTTTTATGCAGTACAATGGAGACATGAACATTGTCTCTACATTCCCCAAACTAAAAGAAAATAAATTGATCGCCATCTTGATCGTTACCTGGATATTGGTAATGGTTGCTTTGCCTATTATACGCTCGACAACCGGTGAGCGTTTTTTTTATAACAGCGTCACATTTAGCGTACTGGTGCAGGCCACCGTTGTCCTCGTCATTGTGCAAAACGCCTGGGGCTGGCGGCGCACGCTGCAAACGCTGTTGATTGTAGCTATACTGACCTGGCTGGTGGAAGCTATCGGCTCAGCTACCGGCCTCCCTTTTGGCCAATACAGCTACACTGACAACCTTCAACCCCAACTGGTTCATGTCCCCCTCATCATTCCCCTGGCCTGGTTTATGATGCTGCCCCCGGCCTGGGCCATTGCCCAAGCGCTGACCAAACAACGGGGGTTGACATTTATTTTAATCAGTGCGGCCGCCTTTACCGCCTGGGATCTCTTTTTGGATCCACAAATGGTGGCCTGGAATTTATGGGTATGGGAACAGCCGGGTGGCTATTTTGGCATCCCCTGGCTCAATTATGGGGGCTGGTTGTTAACGGCAGCAGTCCTGACGGCCGTCATTCGCCCCCATCCCCTGCCCCTGCGCCCCCTGCTTTTCATCTATACCATCACCTGGCTCTTAGAAACTATCGGCCTGCTCCTATTCTGGGGCCTGATTGGCCCCGCTCTGGTTGGCTTTGCCGCCATGGGGCTGTTCGTAACCCTCGGCTGGTGGCGGGCAACAAGATAAACGTGCATACTATTCACTGAATACTTCTTACTTCTTACTTTTTACTTCTTGCTTTTTTACTGATTACCGTACGCGAAGCGGTCGCATAGCGACATTACCGATGACCGACATGCTCTGGATACCAATCGCTTTTCTCTCTGGTTCGCTCCCCTTCTCCGTTTGGATAGGGCGGTTGGTGCTGCGGCAAGATATTCGCGGCTACGGCGACCAAAATCCGGGGGCAACCAACGTGCTGCGTGCCGGCGGCCGGCCCTGGTTTGTTCTGGCCCTGATACTGGATATTTCTAAAGCGGCTGCGCCGGTGGGATATACCTACCAGATTTTGGGCCTACGTGGTTGGGCCATGGCGGCTATTGCCGTGGCCCCGGTATTGGGTCACGCTTTTTCCCCATTTTTACGGGGGCAAGGGGGTAAAGCGATTGCCGCCACGCTGGGAGCCTGGATTGGATTGACGCTGTATACCGTACCGCTGGTGGGTATTGTGAGCCTGGGCGTGAGCTACCGCCTGCTTACGGTGTCCGGCTGGGCGGTGATGAGTACGCTAACGGCCGTTCTGCTCTACCTGCTGTTATTTCAACCGGACCCCTTGCTGCTGGCTGCTCTGGCCGGGCATACGGCCATCCTGGTATGGAAGCATCGGGCCGATTTGCGACAACGACCGGGCATACGCTCTTCCTGGCGCAAAACGTGAAGCGCAACCGGCGTATCTTCACCTATTACGTTTCAGGCTTCAGCCCCTTATGACTTTTATTACCCTTTTTGTAGCGACAGCGTTGATGGTATTGGCCTTAACGGCCGTTCTCAATATTCTCACCCTGCCCCGCCTGACACGGCCGGCGGTTGCTCCCCCAATTCGGCGCGTTTCCATCCTCATTCCCGCCCGTAACGAGGAGGCCGTTATCGGCCAGACATTGACGCGGCTGCTGGGCCAGTGCTACCCGTTTACCGAACTGCTAATTTTAGACGATAATTCCACGGATAATACGGCCGTTTCCATTCAGCAAGCCGCCCAACAAGACGGCCGGGTGCGTTTGCTCTCCGGTCAACCGCTGCCCGACGGCTGGCTGGGCAAAAATTGGGCCTGCCACCAACTGGCTCAGGCGGCCAGCGGCGATCTGCTCATTTTCACCGACGCCGACGTTGGCTGGCAGCCGGAGGCGCTGACGGCGTTGGTGGCCCAACTGGAACAAGAGCAGGCCGACTTACTGAGCGTCTGGCCCACGCAGCAAACCGTCACCTGGGGCGAACGGCTGGTCGTCCCCCTGATGGCGCTGGCCATTTTGGGTTATCTGCCCCTGCTTGCGGTTCATTATCTGCCCTGGTCAATTTTTGCGGCGGCCAATGGGCAGTGCATGGCCTTTCGCCGTCGCGCTTATGAGG
This sequence comes from Chloroflexota bacterium, assembly GCA_046484685.1. GTDB lineage: Bacteria > Chloroflexota > Anaerolineae > Promineifilales > Promineifilaceae > SLGK01. The sequence continues at coordinate 2,683 of JAWOIM010000060.1, forward strand.
CTGTGGGGGGTCACGCAGCCGTCCGCCAGAACGTGGTAGAGGATGTGGCCCTGGCCCGGTGCGTCAAACAGACCGGGCTGAGGCTGCGGCTAAGTGACGGGGCCGGCCTGATCACCTGCCGTATGTACCGGAATTGGACCGAGGTCAAGGCCGGCTTTGCCAAGAATATTCTGGCGGGACACGGCCGTTCTGTTCCCTTTCTCCTGCTATCTACTCTCTTCCATTGGCTGGTCTTTGTTTTGCCCTGGCTGATGCTGCTATTTCCTTCAGCGCGACAGATGGGTTGGGGTTGGCTGTGGCTGTTAAGTGTAGGGGTGCGGAGCGGAACGGCCGTGGCCACCCGCCAACGTCCCCAAGACGCGCTGTTTATGCCCCTATCCGTCCTACTGATGACCGTTATTGCCGCCCAATCTATCTGGTGGAACTATAGCGGCGGCCCCCTCTGGAAAGGAAGGAAAATAACATGAAGTATAAAACACCAGACAAGAAAATAGTCAACGCTTGTTTGATATGAAATCTCACATGGCCGTTTCCTCTACGCCACCAATCCTCATTGTCGGCGCCGGTATTGGCGGGCTGAGCGCAGCCATTCGTCTGGCGGCTGCCGGTAAGCAGGTCATTGTTTACGAAAAGAACAGCCAGGTGGGGGGCAAGATGGGACAGGTCACCCATGACGGTTTCCGCTGGGACACCGGCCCCTCGGTCATCACCATGCGCCACGTGCTGGATGATCTGTTCGCCAGCGCCGGCCGTTCTCTCGACGACTACCTGACCCTGCAGCCGGTCGAGCCGCTGACCCGCTATTTTTACCCCGATGGTCTGGTGCTGGACATCAGCCGCGACTGGCCCCGCCTGGCACAGCAAATCGCCGCCCTCGACGAGCGGGACGTCGCCGGCTATCTGACCTACCTGGCTTACGCGGCCCGCATCCATGACATTACCGGCCCCATTTTTATCTACGACGAGCCGCCCACACCCCGTTCTTTTTTGCGCGTGCCCCTCAACCAATGGCTCAAGGCCGATCCGCTGCGCACCATGCAGCAGGCAATTGAAAGCCACGTTTATTCCCCCCATTTGCGCCAACTGCTGGGCCGGTTTGCCACGTACGTCGGCGGCAGTCCCTATGAGGCCCCGGCCACACTCAACGTCATTGCCCATGTGGAGCTGACGGGTGGTGTCTGGTATCCACGTGGGGGTATTTATGCCATTGCCGAGGCGCTGGGCCGGTTGGCCACAGAATTGGGGGTGGTTATCCAGACAGACAGGCCGGTTAAACAGATCTTGGTGGAAAACGGCCGTATCACCGGCATCGAACTGGCCGGCGGCGAGCAAATAGCGGCAGCCGCAGTGGTGGCCAATGTGGATGTGGCCACTACTTATGAACGGTTGTTGCCCCACACGGCCGTTTCCCGCCGTCGTCTGCAAAAGCTAAACCAACAAGAACCCTCCTGCTCTGGCTTTGTCATGCTGCTGGGGGTAGAAACATCTGATTTACCCGCTTATGCGCCCCAACTGGTCCATCACAACATCTTTTTTAGCCGCAATTATGAGCGCGAATTTGAGCAAATCTTTAAACAAGGCCGACCGCCCGATGACCCTACTATTTACCTGGCCATTACCGGTAAAAGCGATCCGCAAGACGCGCCGCCCGGCTGTGAAAACTGGTTTGTATTGGTCAACGCCCCGGCTTTAGACGAGCGGTATGATTGGGCAGCCAATAAGCTGGCTTATGGGGAACAGATTTTGGCGAAGCTGGCAGAGTGGGGATTGGGGGTAAACGGCCGTATCCGCCACCAAACTATTTTTACCCCCCACGATCTGGCCCGGCAAACAGGAGCCTGGCGCGGTGCCCTGTATGGGGCGTCGGCCAACAGCCGCTGGACCGCCTTTCGCCGCCCTCACAACCGCTGCCCCGACTATCGCGGCCTCTACTTTGCCGGGGGCACCACCCATCCCGGCGGCGGCGTACCGATGGTCACACTTTCCGGTAAGGTGGCAGCCCAACTGCTGCTTGATGATGAGGGGGCAGATTCTGGCGGATAAACAACCCAGCTACTCGGTGGTTGATTCGACAGCCATGGAGCGCTCGAACTGACGTTTGCCAATGACGGCCAGGCCAATGCTAAAACCGTACAAGATCAGGAGCGGGATCATCGTCAGCATCATGGTGATCGGGTCAGCAGAGGGGGTAATGGCGGCAGCCAGGACCGAGATGCCCACCACCGCGTAGCGCCAATGCTCGCGTAATGTTTTCGGTTCAACCAATCCCAACCGAGCCACAAAGTAGATGACGATGGGCATTTCAAAGCTAAGGCCCAGCCAGAAAAGCATGGTCAAAATAAAACTGACATACGCCTGGGCCGTCCAGTCAGCCCTGAAAATATCGGGCATAAAGTCGGCTAAAAAGAAGACGGCCGCCGGCGCGACGACAAACCAGGCAAACGAAATGCCCAGTAAAAAGAGGCCAAAGGCGCTGGGAATAAAAATATAAACGTATTGTTTTTCTTTTTTGGTTAAACCGGGAGAAATAAAGAGCCAAAACTGGTAGAGCGTAAAGGGCATAGAGAGGACAAACCCAATCAGAAATGCAACCTTAAAGTAGGTTTCCAGACCTTCGGTGGGGCCAATTGTTTGCAACTGACCCCGATACGGCCGTAAAAAAAAGTCCAGCACCGTTTGGGCAAAAAAGAAGCCAATGACTGTCGAAACAAAAATCCCTACCGCTACCCAGGTTAGCCGCTTGCGCAGTTCATCCAGATGGTCCAGGATGGCCATAGAGGGTATGGTGACTTCTTCGTCATCGACAGACGCAATTTTGCCAGGCGTTTGCAGGTTATTGGTCATGGTGGGCAACCAGATGGGCATCCAGATGAATATCTGGATGGGGACAGATTGGACCAATCGTCAAAATTGGTCCAATCTTACGCGCCTTAAAGAGTTTCTTTCTCTTCGCTATTGCCGCCAGGTTCCTCATCGGGTTTGCCTTCACGAACGCCCTGGCGAAAAGCTTGAATACCCTTGCCCAGTTCTTCCCCTAATTTGCCGATACGGCCGACACCAAACACCAGCAAAACAACTATTAGAATAACAATCCATTCCCAGCCTTGTATCATCTCAATTCTCCTTCAAAAATAGACCATGGACGACGGACCATAGACGATGAATTTTCATTCATTCCTTCGACTTTGCTCAGAGCTTGCGCCGAGTTTGTCGAGGTGACAGGCCCTTCGACACTGCTCAGAGCCTTCACTGAACATAGTGAAGTGGCAAGCTATGGTGTATACTCGTCCATGTTGAATTCCTTCAAAACTGTAACGCAATTGGGCTAATCATGTTACGTAAGCGATCTTTCAAAATATCAAACCGTTACAGATGAACGCATTATACCAAAATTCCAGAATCGTGCGGGGAAATCGGGGCAATTCTTACCAAGAGGTGACATTACTCACTATGATCGGTAGGACAACTGACTGTGACATCCCGGTAAAGCAAAAACCAGTCGGCCATTGTTTTGTAGCGGTCACGGGGGTGGTAAATACGACCAATCTCTGCCTCATGCACTTCACTGCTCAGTCCATATACATACACATGCTGGAACAGCGTCAGGGCGGGCAAATCGGTATCATACAGGCGAAGGAAGGTATCGTAAAACGGCCGTCTGTTGGCCTCTCCCCACGTCTGGCGGGCCTGCTCCAGGGCTTCACTGGCGCGCCGGTTGTTCCAACCGGCAAAATTCTGGCCTCGGACAATTGCTTCCTGGCTCCAAAAGTCATATAGGTCAGGGTCACGGGGCGGGCGCACATCCACCAGGACCACATCAAACTGACGCTCGCCCAACTGCTGGCGCAGTTCCGACAGACTGCCGGCCCGTGATAACTGCACACCAATGCCCAGAGCCGACCATTGCTCGCCAATCGCTTCGGCCAGCAAGCGCTGCGTCGGTGTATCCAAAGCCAGCAGTTGCAGCGTAAGCGATTCCCCATCTTTCTGGCGAAGGGTGGCCCCTTCGGGCAAATTCCAGCCGTTGGCCGCCAACAGGGTAGTGGCAGTTATGGGTTGGGCAGAATAGGGGGTCAAGGTGTTGGGGTTGTAAGCCCAGGAGGTGGGCAAATAGGGTCCATCGAGCGCCACACCCTGGCCGCTCAAGGTCTCATCGACCAGCCGCTCACGGTCCAGGCCATAGGCCAATGCCTGCCGCATTTCTACCGGTCGCCAGGCAGGATTGGCTGTGGCTGTCAGGTTAAAGAAAAGGGCCGTATAACGGTCAGTGGGGGCAGTAAAAAGACGGACGCCGGGCAAGGCGGCCACCTGGGGCAGCAGGCTGGGGGTAATGTGGTTGAGGGCGTAAATTTCGCCGTTGGCAAAAGCTTGCAGCAATGTTTCTTCATCGGGATAAAAGCGGAATTCCAAACCGGCTACTTGTGTACCCTGCCGCCAATGATCGGGGTGGGGCGTCAGGCGCAAACGGCGGGTACGCTGCCATTCCTGGTCGGCTTCTACAACAAAAGGGCCGCTGCCAATCGGATTGCGGTTGAGGGTATGGTCGGGGAGGGAAACGGCCGTTACACCCTGCCAGCGGTGAGCCGGTAAAATACCGCGTGTCGTCGCTTCCAAGAAGGGAGAATAGGGTTCGTCCAGAGTAAATGTCAGGGTGTGGTCATCAGTAACCGTGATGGTGACGGCTTGCCACAACTGGTGCAGCGCAGCCGGACCGGGAAAGGCTTCGTCTTGAATCAGACCGTAAGTGAAGGCCACATCATTGGCCGTCACCGGTTGGCCATCATGCCAGGCGAGGTCCTGGCGCAATGTGAACTGAAGGGAACGGCCGTCTTCAGCCACCTGCCACGATTCAGCCAGGGCCGGTTCCAGTTCTCCCGACTCATTATACCGAGTCAGCCCGTCAAAAATCAGGCCAACCAGTTCGCGGTCTACCGGGTTGGCATCACTCAGGAGGGGGTTCAGGTAGACGGGAGCACCGACTATGCCTTCGGTGACTGTGCCCCCGGTCGCCGGGACAGTCACGGTGCATAAGCTGGCCGTCTGCACCTGGAAGGTAAGCAGGGCCAAGACCAATGCCAGGCTAAGAAATGCCAGCAAAAATTGCCAGCGCAAAGTAGCTCTCATAAAAGAGGTGAGGGGGTAAACAAGTGAGGGAATTGGCCTGCTGCTTCACTATGTCCAGTACAAGCTCTGCATGCAGTCAACAGGATGATAACTCATCCTTCTTCCCTTGTTCTCTTTCCTTCTGCCCCTCTTACATCTGCCCCCAGGCGATAAAGGTCAACACCGTGAAAAGGAAAAAAGCCACGGCACAGGCAATTGTAATTTTGTGCAGGGTGGCTTCTACACCGCGTTTGGTGCGGAAGGATCCCATATCACCCCCACCGCCCAAGAATCCACCCAGGTCGGAGCCTTTGGATTGGACCAAAATCAGGGTGACCAGGGTAATGGCCAGAATAATCAAAATAACGCTCAGGTACGGCGCTACAGGTTGTAGAAACATTATTTTACCTCAATCCTCTTACGAACATCTGTTTATATATCATGACTCTACAAAAGGTCGAAAAACCGAGTTTTTTATGGTGAATCACTCTGGTTATTGTGCTACATTTCGTCAAAAACTCGGTTTTTTCAGTGGACTCATATCATTAAGTCAGCCGGGGATTATAACAAGCTTCATGATTAGCGTCGAATGGTCACATCTACGGCCAATGGTCAATTATGGCCTGGTACACCATAATTTGACCATAGATCGCTATCAACCCTCATCCATAACGGCCGTTTGGGCCAGGCGACCGGCTTCTTCCAGACCCAGGGCCTCCAAATTTTTGGCATTGACCCAGCGCACGCTGTAGGCAGCCATCAGTTGATCCAGAGCTTGCCACAGGTCGGCATTGGCTACATCCTGGCCATCCTTTTTTTTCCAGCCGCGCTGCCGCCAGCCTTTTATCCAGCGGGTGGCGCCCTGAAAGAGGTAGTCGGAGGTGGTAAATAACTGCACGGCACTGCCCGGCGAAAGCAGCAGCAGGCCGCCGATAGCCGCCTGAATCTCCATCCGGTTATTGGTGGTACGCACTTCAGAGCCGCTGGCCTGTTCTGTCTCCTCGCCACGTTCCAATACCACTCCCCAACCCCCGGGGCCGGGATTGCCTTTACAGGAGGATCGCAGGTAAAGACGGGGGGTATTTTCATCTACATCGACGTCGGGCGTAATTTTGAGGCGGGCCTGCCGGGCCAGCTCATCCACGCGCTCGTTGAGGGGATGGCCGCTGTGGCCTTTGACCCAGTGCCACTCAATCTCATGCTGCTGCACCAGCGGCCACAGTTCTTGCCAGAGATCGGCATTGGCCACCGCTTTCTGGCCGCGCCGCCAGTTGTTGGCCGCCCATTTGTCGATGTATTGGGTGATACCTTTACGCAGGTATTGGGAATCGGTGTGAAATTCGACTGTGGACGGCCGTTTCAAAGCCGACAGGGCACCGATAGCTGCCTGCAATTCCATGCGGTTGTTGGTGGTTCGGGGATGATTGCCGCTCAGCACCTTTTCATGCTCACCATGGCGCAAAATGGCCGCCCAGCCCCCAATCCCAGGATTGGGATCAGCCCCACCGTCACTGTAAATGATTGTTTTCATACTTTATACTGACTACTGACTACTGACTACTGATTACTGACTACTGCTTCCCTACCGCCTTTATCATCTCCGCAACGGTCGTGAACTTGAGCCGCGGCCGGCCGAGTTCAGCCCCGCGTGAAACTTCAATTTCATCCAGCATGAGCCAATCTTCATAAGAGAAGTAAAGGGGCTGTCGTTCGGCAATCAGGGCGGTAACTGCTTCCGGCTGCGGCTGAGCCGGCTGGAGCAGCCGGCCGGCAGCGGCGTCGGCCAGCATATGCTCCACCGTTTCGGCTGCGTCCGGTTTGTTGGTGCCGATGACCCCCGACGGTCCCCGCTTGATCCAGCCGGCCGCATAATGGCCGGTCAGCACCTCATTCGTCTCCGGATCCATAACGCGGCCGGATTCGTTGAGAATAACGCCCCAATCTTCATTGAAGGGAACGCCGGGCACGGGCACGCCGTGGTAGCCAATGGAGCGGAAGACCAAGCCCACCGGTATCGTCTCATAGTCATCGGTTGCTCGGGGACGTAAACTGCCGGCCTCGGTCTGGTACAGCTCATTTTTCACCAGCCGCATTTGGGCCACACGGCCGTCTTCATCCCCTATCAACTCGGTAGGTGAAACCAAAAAGCGCAAATGGAGACGGCGTGATTTTCCCGCCGGCGGCCGCTGTCCATAACTTTGCACGATTTCCACCTGCCGCATTGTGCCCCGGTCGGCCCCGTCCAGCGCTGCCTGGCTCAATTCATCCAGTTCTGCCTCTTCCGGCAGCACAATGACATCGGCATCGGCCATTTCACCCAGTTCTTTAACTTCAGGGGCGGTGTAAGCAGCCTGGGCCGGGCCACGCCGGCCCAACATGTACACCTCTTTGACGCGGCTCTGGCTGAGGGCTTCCAGAGCATAGTCGGCAATGTCGGTGGTGGCCAACTCCTCCGGCGTGCGGCACAGGATGCGGCAGACATCCACGGCCACATTACCCACGCCGATGACGGCTACCGCTTCCTGGCTCAAGTCAAACTGATAGTCTCGGTAGTCGGGATGGCCGTTATACCAGGCCACAAATTCGGTGGCGGCGTGGCTGTTGGCCAGATCAATGCCGGGAATATTCAGATTGCGGTCCGTCTGGGCACCTGTAGTATAAATGACTTGATGGTAATGGTTGGCCAGATCTTCAATGCTGAGATCTTTGCCAATTTCTATGTAGCCAAAAAAGCGGAAGTTTTCTCTGCGGGCCACACGATCAAATAGTTTGGTGACCGATTTGATTTTTTGGTGGTCGGGGGCCACACCGGCCCGCACCAGCCCAAAGGGGGTGGGCAGCCGGTCAAACATGTCAATAGAGACGGCCGTTTCCTTCTGCTTAAACAAATGTTCAGCGGCATAAAATCCGGCCGGCCCCGCTCCGATGATCGCCAGCCATCCGATCTTTATCAACGATAGTTACAACGCTTTGGGTGCGCCCTCGCAGCAGTTGGTGGAACTCTTTTTCCCGGAGACGACGACGTGGAAGCGCCCGGTTGAGGGCAATGCCACGCTGG
>JAWOIM010000638.1:0-9410 GCA_046484685.1 Chloroflexota bacterium
CCAATAGGAAAATACCAGAATCCAGTAGGTTGTTGTGGGATCCAGGTCCATAGTGGGCCTCCGAAGGCGGGTGGCGGGTGGCAGGTAACTTTACCCGCAGCGCGACCCGTCACCTCTTTACTTTTCCATCTCGCTCAGGGCCTGGTAGGCAGCACGGGGTGTGCCGTCAGGCAAAACAATGGCCCACCACCACTGCTCATGTTGTTCAGGCGTCCAGTCGTAGTCGGCAATATAAATGGTGGCCATCAGGCCAATCCAGGGTTGCCAATGCTCACGGGCATATTGGTAGGCACCCACCAGGTAATCGGCCTGGGTTTGTTCATCCACGGCGTGCCAGGCATAACTCTCGTGGAATTCCTGCAAGGAACGGCCGTCCACCACGCCCCGGTCCTCATCAGTAATCCAGCCCATTTCCAGAATGGCTACCTGCTTATGGCCATCTCCATTGGCCACCATGATGGCTCGCATATCCTCGACATGACGGAAGGCAAACCAGCGGCCCCCGCCGTAAACAGGGACTTCGGCATCACCTGGTGGCAAATCAGGCGGGGCGCTGTAGCCGGGCGCGTGCACGCCCAGCACGTCAAAATAAGCGGCGGCCCCGGCGTCATACATCCCTTGCAAAAAGTCCATGTTGGGCATGGCCAGCGGTGGCTGCGTGCCGGTGGGGGCCAGGCCGGCCGAGATGACGATAGCCTGGGGATCGGCCGTTTTGATGGCCTCATAACAAACACGCAGCAGCTCCGTGTATGCGACCGGGTCGGGTGATTGTTCTCCCCATTCCCGGCTCAGGTTCGGCTCGTTCCACACCTGGTAGGCAGCAATGCGACCCTGAAAACGGTCAGCGACGGCACCACAAAAATCGCCAAAATCCTGATAATCAACGGGCGGCTGGTGGGCCGTAATCTGCTCCGGAGGCAGCGTCTCAACCGACCACAGCGGCTGTTGGTCCAGCCGAATAACCAGTTCCAGACCGGCCGCTTCGGTGAGTTCAACTATCAAATCGGGTCGATACCAATCATACTGTCCTTTAACGGCACCCTCAATGTCGCGCCAGGAAAATTTTTGTTTAACCCAGCTAAAACCCATCGCCTGCACCAACTGCAAATCCCGTTGGGCAATATCGGGTCGCCACCAGAGGAAGGTGTGCATACCGTAAGCCGGGGAGGGGAAAAGCTGCTCGACCGGCTGTGGCCCCATCAGGTCGGTCGGCAACAAAGTAGGAGTTGGTGAGGGAGGCGACGGTGGCGGAGAAACGGCCGTTTGCCTACAACCAGTTGCCCCAACAGCCACCGCCAACACCAACAGCCACAACCCGAAAAAAGCAAAATAGTTATTGTTCACTTATTACCAAATACCAGATACTGAAAACCATTCACTCTGCCAAGGCCCGTTCTTTTTCCATGTTGGCTACCGCATTAAAGGCCGGTCGGGGAATACCCTCTGTATTAATAATGCTGTAAGGCACGGTATCGTCAGTGGGACCACTGCCCTTGTTACCAAAGTCAAAGTTAAAAAGGAAGGCCAGCCAGACATCGCCCGATGTCCGCATCTGCTGATAAGCCTGAACAATAAAGGCAGCCTGATCTTCCAGGCTGTTGTCACTGGCAAAGCCAAAGCCTTCGGGAGTCACATCGTACCCTTCACTGCTGGCCCAGCCAAACTCGGTGACACAGAGCTTCATATCAGGATCTACGGCCTGCACGCGCTGGGCATACCCGTCGAGGGTACTCTTAAAACTCCAACTGTGATGGACATTATCGAAAGGACCGCGAAAAGAGGCCGTTTGCGCGTTCGGTGACGTCGATGTTTGGTCAAAGGCAATGTCCGGCCCAATGTTATAGCCGTTATGATGTGCCCCAACACAGTCGGCATACTCTAACATACCGGCGGCCACGGCCCGGTCCATATAGGCAAAATCATCGGCCCAACGTATCCAATCCCCATCACCGGTTGGCGACAAGGCGCCACTAATCACAATAATGTCCGGGTCTTCTGCCTTATTTGTTTCATAGGCCACCTGGAGAAAGCGCACATAATCTTCAGGGCTGATACCGTTAGCCGTCTGCCATTCCCGGTCCAGATTTTGCTCATTCCAGACCTCAATGGCGTGGATTTTACCTGGATAGCGGTTAATTAAATCACGCAAGAAGCGAGCATATTCATTGTAATCATCAGGCGGTCCAATATGGTTATTGGCAGCTCGTGTCCATTCCGGTGCCCCCACCGTGCTGACCATCACCTGCAAGCCAAAGTTGTGGGCCTCGTCAACCACGCCATCATAAAAGAACCATTGGAATTCGCCCGGCGATGGCTCAATAAGCCACCATTGCATCTGCATTTTTATCCAGTCCAGGCCAAGCTGATTGCCGACAACATCCATGGTTTGCACCGGATCACCCACGGTCGCATTGCCATGGACTTGAATTCCGTAACCAAACTGATCGGTCGGCCAGGGGTGGAGCGTTGTAGGCGGCAGGGAGGCAGCGGCCGTTTCTTCCCGTCCTGCTTCTTCTCCCTCCTCAATGGTTTCCATTACCGGCGGCGGCAGGTCGGACTCACCTTCTGACTCCGGTTCTACAACTGGAGCCACCGGCTCCCCATCAGACACAATCGGCGTCGGGGGAGCGGCCGGCTCTTCTGTCTGGCCACAGGCCACTAAGAGTATGGTCAAGAGCATTACAAACAGCCCATGTGTTATCCGTTTCATTATTTTCTCCGTCACTAAAAAGGCGCATTCTGGCTCTATTCTACCAAAATGCGCCTTGTGCAGTATAGTGTTCAGTCTAAAACAGTACCGTTTACCCCAAATACTGTTTACTGATTACTGTTTACTGTTTACTGTACGCGAAGCGGTCGCACCGCGACATTACTGTTTACCGTCCCATCACCTGTCGCAAAGTTTCACAGGCCGGACAACTGCCATCGGAGCGTATCATAGCATACCCTGCCTGGGGGTCCTCTCCAAAGTGAGTAAAGTCTACATTAAAAACAATAATCATGCGCACCCGGCCACTATTGGCAGAAATGCTGACGGCCTCAGCCAGCCATTGGGCATGCTGCTGCACGGTTGTCCCGGCTGCCCAAGAGAAGCGAGAAGGCACACCACCATAGTCCTGACCGGAAAGGTAGCCCAATTCGGTAAAACAAAGCGGCTTACCGAATATGTCATAGACATTTATCATTGGCCGTAAATGCCAGCTATAATGATCGTTACCGGCCGGATGGCCAGAACTTTGGTGCGGTGAGGTGGCCCCGGCATTAAAGTGAACACCGACACAATCCATATAGTTGGCTGCCCCGGCCGCTCTCATGCCGGCCAGATAGGCACTATCGTCGCAGCCGTTAGGGCTGCAGCCGCCACCAAAGTAGCCGGTAGGAGCGGGAGCACCGCTGATAACCATTACATTGGGATTGACAGACTTGATGCGGTTATAGGCCGGGGCCAGCATGTTATTGACATAAGAAGCGGGATCGATTTGTCCGACCGGCCATTCAAAGTCAATATTTTGCTCATTCCAGACTTCAATGGCATTAGGACCGAGGGCCGCTACTCCCCCTAAAAAGTCGACATAGGCTTCAAAGTTAATGCTCTGCGGGTAAACCTGGCCGGGGATGCTCAGCAGCACCTTAAAGCCGTTGGCATGGGCCTGCTGAATGCGACCGGCCACACCGGCCGGATCATCATTGGGACCACCCCATTTATGCTGGAATTTAATCCAGTTCATGCCCGCGGAGGCCATCAGTTGGGGATTAGCAAAGCTATGAGATTGACCACCTAATTCAAAACTGCCGGAAGCGACCGGTGGGGCATTAACCGGTGGTGGCGGACTGCCGCCATTACCCCCATTCCCACCGGTTGTCGGTGGGGCTACTTCAATAACATCCAGTGACGCCACATCAAAATTGGTGTTAACTGTTAGCAGACTGGCCAATATCCAGCCTTCACGATCATCAGGCAGAATGACGTTGAGCCAGCTAGAATCGCTGTTACGGCCAATCAGAGTCACCCGAGTGCCCGGCGCGGCGCCACCGGCCAAAGTGCCATAGCTCAAGCCGGGTCCGGTGCGTACATTGGCGGCCGCATTGACAACGGCGTCAGCATCACCCACAGAAACCGGACGCTGGGCCGGCGTGCCTTCTTCTTCAACCAACTCTTCTTCTTCTGACTCAGCAAAGGCAATGGTTACATTATCGAGCGGTAAAACAGCCTCGCCCAGAGCAAATTCTACTGTCACCAGGAAGCTGCCCGGTTCTTCACTGCCTTCCCAACTAAAGGAAAGCTCATTGCCGCTGGCACTGGCAATAACGCCGTCTTCTTCGTCACGGACCGTCCAGGCAATAGCGGCGCCGGCCGGCTGTGGTGCTTCAGTCCCGCTGAGATAACTTTCCAACGCGGCTGCATAGCCAGGACCATTGGCCACTGTGCCCAGACCCGTTACCGTCACGCCGCGCAAATGGTAGCGATCAGCCAGGCGCAGTCGATGACTGACGGCCGCCTCGTTGCCCAGCCAGACGGTATGTGTCTGGTCGTCATTTTCATAGGTAAAAGAATAGGTCAGGCTGCTGCCATCCCACTCAAAGGGGCTGGCCGTACCCGACAAAGCGACGGTGATGGGTGTACCCGGCTCCACTTCTTCATCACCATCCACAAATTCAAGGGAGCCAAAGGTAGTCAGCGCATCCTGATTGGAACGCTCCAGGTAATGCTCTTCAAACAACTCAACAGCCATGCCGCTGACCAGCGCATTGAGTTTGTAGCGATCGACGTAACGGGTGGCCCATTGCAGCAGTTGGTCCGCTTCGCCACCATCGCCGTAAGCGGCCGGACTAAGGGGCAGCTTCACGTAGACGGTATCGGCAATCTGGCCCAATCTGGCCCAGTCATGACCGCCCATTTCCCATATTTCACCAGTGCGATTGGGGGTGCCCAGCGTCAGGGCTAACGTTTTGCCTTCACTGTGTAAGGCTTCGGCTACCTCAGTGACAAAAGCAGTAAACGCGTCGCGCTGGCCAGAAGGGACACCTTGATAATCGATATTCAAACCGGCGTAATCATCTACAGCCGCTAATAGCTGCTCCATGTGAGCGCTGCGAATGGCCTCATCGCTCAACAGAGCCACAACAGCCGCCTGGTCAACACTGCTTTGTACGTTGGTTACATGGAGAAGCTGGCTGTAAGCACCGGTGGGCAAATCGGCCGTTGTGCCGCTCAGATCACCATCACTCTCGAGATACAGCGGCCCTACGGCCACTTCGGCCAGATGGGGCAGCAGCTCAACCGGGATGTCTTGCTCAGGGCCAAACGTGGTAGCCACAGCCGGCAATTCGGGGGCAGCCGCCTGCATGAGAGCCACAGCCTGAGGCAAGGATGTTTCGTGAGAAGCTACCTGACGACCGGCCGGATCAATCTGGCTGGCCATAAACTGCCACTGGCTGCCATTCCACCCGTAGAGGTCGAGCGCTCTTTCATCACCGGCATTGGCGGGTAAGGAGAAGGCAATCTGGCCAGTGGGCGCCTCACCCTCGTAAGCCAGGGTGTAGACATCACCGGTGAGAGTCAGGCCGGGCGGAGTGGCCGCGGCCGCCGCCTGGCTGCCAAAGAAGGCGTCGCTGCTTACCTGCTGCACAGAAACTGTGGCAGCGCTGGAAACAGTGACTCCATCGGGCAGAGCGGGTGTGGTTTCTACTATTTCTTCGGTAGGAGTGGGTTGGGGAACGGCCGTTGCTTCTTCCTGACCACCTATCAACCCCAGCCGTTCCGGCAGGGAGATGGGGGGCAACCATAAACCTATGACAATGAGGGCTATCACGACGATGACGCCTACGCCCAATAATAAATTGCTTTTTGTTCCGTTTTCTGTGTCAGTTTCAGCCGGCACACGTACCAAAGGTTGTTCCTCTGGACCATTGCTTAAACCGGAGTCTGGTGCCTGATTCTCTTCTGGCATAGCTTGTATACCTCCTAGGTTATATCTGCTTCTATCTTATTAGCTTATTAGTTGATACAAAATGCATCGCATTGATTGAAGCAACCTTTTTTCCTTGCTCTTCATTTTCATTATTATTGATTATTGCTTAGGGCAACCTGCTAACAAAAAAGCGGCTGCGACAGCCGCGCACACTAACTGTGTTATCAATTGGTTACACTCTAAAGCGTCGAACATTCTAGCACAAGGACAAATCTCTGCCAAGAAAGGCTAATCTCCATATGAACAACGGAGGGATTTTGTTGAGAAATCGTTAAGATTTCATCATAATAGACCCCTTAGCCCAAATAGCCAGGATAAACAACATGTGATATTAGTCCATTTAACTTTGCCAAATTTAGCCAACTCTTCTACTATTAATACGGTTGCTTAATGGCCACATATAGGCCTAGTTATACTTAGCTATCATAACGGATTAAAAATAGACTTAACATAGATAGTAAGAATTTTTCTGTAGACTGTCATCAGTATTTAGACGGATATAACATTTACATTGGCCCGCTTATGGCATTTGCCAGGGAGGGCCATTCTTTTTGTCAATTGTAGAAATTGCAGGATTTCAGGTTGCCGGCACTGGCTAGACACCCTGGCCATTGGCAGCCTGTTATATGCTCAAGGAGTTTTTTTATATGTCAGATAACACACCCCTCATCTCGCCCTATGGTGGCAAACTGGTTGATTTGCGCGTACCGGCCAACAGCCTGGCCGAGCGCACAGCTTATGCCGGCCAACTACCCTCCATTCGCCTGACCGACCGGCAGGTATGTGACCTGGAACTGCTGGCCGTGGGAGCTTTTTCACCGCTGGACCGTTTTATGGGCCAGGTCGATTATCAGAACGTTCTGGACAATATGCGCCTGCATGATGGTCACATTTTCCCTATTCCTATTACCCTGTGCATTGAATCGACTGAACTGATAGAAACCGGCCAGGATATTGCCTTACGTGACCCTCAGAACGAGCTGCTGGCCATTATGGGTGTTGAAGAAATTTATGAATGGGATTTGGCCGAAACGGCCGAAAAAGTATTTGGCTCCCAGGATTTGCGCCATCCACTGGTAGCCGAAATGCACCGCTGGGGCCAATTTAACATCTCCGGCCCTATCCAGATGCTGCAGCTCCCCAAACATTACGATTTCAAAGAAATGCGCCTGACCCCGGCCGAAACGCGGGCACGGCTGGTCAATTCTGGCCATGAAAATGTGATCGCCTTCCAAACCCGGAATCCCCTACACCGTGTTCATGAAGAACTGACCAAACGGGCCACGCAAGAAAAAGATGGCGTGCTGCTGCTCCACCCGGTAGTAGGCATGACCAAACCGGGCGATGTAGACCACTTCACACGAGTACGCACGTACAAGGCCCTGGCACAACACTACTACGACCCCGACCGCATTTTGTTATCATTGCTGCCCCTGGCTATGCGTATGGGCGGCCCTCGCGAAGCCCTGTGGCATGCCCTCATTCGGCGCAACTATGGCGCTAATCACCTCATTGTGGGGCGGGACCATGCCGGTCCGGGCAACGATTCTCAAGGTAATCCCTTTTATGGTCCCTATGATGCGCAGGAGTTGGTGGAGCAGTTTAGTGATGAGCTGGGTGTTTCCGTCGTTCCCTTCCGTATGTTGGTCTACCTGCCCGAGGAGGCCCGCTATGAAGAAATTACCAAAGTGGGGCCTGACTCTAAAACCGCCTCTATTTCTGGTACCCAAGTGCGGGAAGAGTATTTGCAAAACGGCAAAAATCTACCTGAGAGGTTTACTCGTCCCGAGGTGGCCCAAATTTTGGCCGAGACTTACCCACCGGGCTACCGGCAGGGGGTGTGCATCTGGTTAACAGGGCTGCACAATGCCGGCAAATCGACCACGGCCAATGTACTGACTACCCTGCTACAAGAGCATGGCCGGCAGGTAACTCTGCTGGACGGTGACGTCGTACGAACCCATTTCTCTGAGGGATTAGGCTTCAGCAAGGAAGACCGGGACGATCACATCCGGCGTATTGGATTTGTGGCGGCCGAAATTGTACGGCATGGGGGCATTGCCGTCTGTGCCGCTGTAAGCCCTTACCGGGCGACACGCAACGACGTGCGTAACATGGTGGGGCACGAACATTACATTGAAGTCTTTGTCGATACACCGCTGGCCGTTTGTGAACAGCGAGATACCAAAGGCTTATACCAGCAGGCTCGTCAGGGCAAACTCAAGGGCTTTACCGGCATTGATGACCCCTATGAAGCGCCGCGCCATCCTGAAGTACAACTGAATACGGTTGCCTACAGCGTAGAGGACAATGCCCGGCAAGTTTTGCAGGCCCTCCTGGAACGCGGCTTTGTCCGGGCTGAGGCTGCGGTTGAAAAACGACTGCCTGTTTAAGACGGAGGACAAAGGACCGAAGACGGACAAACTCATTCCGTCCTCGGTCCTCCGTCTTCAGTCATTAATTAAAAGGAAATTACTATGAATAACAACAATGAAAAACCCGGCTTTGTCCTGTGGATGACGGGTCTGTCGGGTGCAGGCAAAACGACGATTGCCTTGATTTTGGAAGAAGTGCTGCGCGACCGCGGCTTGAAAGTGGAGCGGCTGGATGGCGACGTGGTACGCGAAAGTCTGACGCGCGATCTGGGTTTTACGGCCGAAGATCGGGCCAAAAATATCGAGCGTGTGACCTTTGTGGCCAAGCTGCTGTCACGCAATGGCGTAGGCTGCATCTGCTCCTTTATTTCTCCCTACCAACAGGTGCGTGACCATGTGCGTCAAAATACGACCAACTTCCTGGAAGTATTCATTGATGCCCCGCTGGAAACAGTCATAGAGCGGGACGTGAAAGGACTGTACCAGAAGGCAATTGCCGGGGAAATCCCCAACTTTTCCGGCATTTCGGACCCCTTTGAAGCGCCATCTAACCCGGATATCCACGTTCGTACCGACCAACAAACGCCTGAGGAGAGTGCCCAGGTGATTGTGGACAGGCTCATTAGCCTGGGTTATGTATAGTAAAAAGTAAATAGTAAGAAGTAAGTAGTGGGTCTTGCTACTTACTTCTTACTATTTACTTGTTACTTGGCAATAAGCAAGAGATGACTATTCAGGAGGCCCTCTTCTACGGCCGTTCTCATCTTTCCGCCACTTCCCCTACCCCGGCTCTGGATGCCCGCCTGCTGCTGCAATTTGTATTGGAGCAGCCCCACACCTATCTGGTTAGCCATAGGGAACGGCCGTTATCCCCCACTCAAGTCAAACAATACCGGTTGCTGCTAACACAGGCCCAACAGTCTGAACCGGTTCCCCCACAAGATTTCATGACTGATGGCAGATGGGACTCATACCTCGATGAAAGTACGACAGTCGGATCTCAAACAGTTCGGTAACTGCGGACGGTCGTACTACTACTCGCGCATCCTTGGCTTGGGGGAAG
>JAWOIM010000658.1:0-3479 GCA_046484685.1 Chloroflexota bacterium
CCGGCACCGACCTGATCGAACCCCAAATTGTGACCCTGCTCAGCGACGACGCCGAGCGGCGCGACTGCCAGGGTTATGCCGACCGGGGCATGTTGGGCCTTACTTCCCGCCGCACGCCCACGATAATCGGCCGTTGGTACGCTGACCCCGAAGACCGGGTGCTGCTGGTGGCCGCAGACGGCGACTGCTGGCACGCGCCTACCATCCAGTTAGAAAGTGGGGTGGCCCAGGGCAAGCGGCTGGTGGGGGGTGGCATTCTCCCGGCCAATGCTGAAAACTACCACATCGTGCTGCTGACGCGCCAGGGTAAGGTGAAGCGGGTACACCAGGACGATTTGCCCCGCTCCGTGGCCAGTTGGGCGCGGCTGATTGGGCTGGCCAAAGAGGACACTGTTCTGGCCGCCGGTCTAGACACGGGCGCGGCTGAGGTGATGCTCTTTACGCGGCAGGGGCAGGGCATTCGCTTCCAGGCCAGCAGCGTCAATCCCCAGGCATCGTCGACGGCCACGGGGGTAACCGCTATTAAGCTGGTCAAAGGGGATGAACTGCTCAGCGGGACCGTCTTTGATCCCCGTGTGGCCGGTTTCGTGATTGTGGTTAGTGAAAACGGCTTCGTCAAGCGCGTGCCCTTAGAAGAATGGCCCACCCAGGGCCGTGCCGGAAAAGGCGTGCAGTCGCTGGCCATCAACAAAACAACGGGCCGGGTCAGCACGGCCACCGTCGTGCGCAGTGATGACAATTATGTGGATTTGGCACTGAGTGACGGCCGTCGCTTCCGCCTCAAACTGGAAGATATTCCCAGCGACAACCGGCGCAACCGGGGCGCTCCGCTGGCCGAAGAAGTGGCCGCAGCCGGTCTGGAAGCGGTGCTGGCTACAGGGCTGTCGAGTACCTATACGTATCGGGGCCAGTAGTCGCTAGGCGCGTGGACTAAGCCTGAAGAGTGGTTCACGCTACAGGTAACGTTTGTAGTCTTATTGGTATTTCAGTGATCCCATAACCCGTAACGCAGCTTATTAACCTGCCCTTTTCTCCAGGTTGGCAACCTGGGTTACGCACCTATTCGCGACCGGCGGAACGGCTGGCCGGCCATTCTCGATTGATATTGCGGCGCATTTTGTCCAGGTAGGCCTGTTCCAGGTCGATGCCGGCATAGTTGGCCAGTTTGAGGGTGTAAGCCAGCAGGTCGGCCAGTTCTTCGCCTAAATTATCCCGGTTGGTAGTCAGGGCTTCCTGTTGGGCTTCAGCGGCGTCACGGCCGTTACGCACCAACCGCCGCCCCTCCCCCCAAATTTTGACCAGGGACGAGGCCACTTCCCCTACCTCTTCGCTTAACAAAATATAGTTGAAAAAAAGATCGGGGTCGAACTCTTTGCTCTGGTCAAGCTGGCTGTGAAACTGCTGGTAGCCGCGCAAACTGCCCTGCTGCAGCAAGGTGAGTTGGGAATCGGCCGCTTGGGATGGTTTAACCTGCTCGGCCAACGCCTTGTCAATGGCTCGGGCTACCAGGGCCAGGTCTTGCTCACTATCCAGAAAATCCAGCGCCGTCACATCAACGGTCAGCACCGAAATCTCTTGCAGATTGGTCAGCCAGGCTTCGTAAGCTGCGGCCAGCTCCCGAATATAGGCGGGGTCCATGTCTCGCTCATAGGGGCGGTCACGCAAAGCAATGCGGCGCATAATGGCCTCATGGTCAGCCCGTAGATAGACGATCAGGTCCGGCTTGGGGATTTTTTCACTAAGGGCAGCGTGAACACGGCCGTACATAGCCAGCTCATCATCCTTCAAGTTAAGCCAGGCAAACAGCTCATCTTTGGCAAACGTATAGTCAGAAATAAGCGTGCCCTGCTGCAGCGCCTGGGGCACCGCTTTGTGCTGCTGATGGTAGCGGCTGAGCAAAAAGAAAATCTGGGTCTGAAAGGCAAAGCGGCCCCGGTCCTGGTAAAAATCGGCCAGGAAGGGATTTTCCTCAAAGACCTCCAGTAAAACCTGGGCCTGAAAATAGGTCTGCAGCAGTCGGGTTAACGTCGTTTTGCCAACGCCGATGACACCTTCAATAGCGATATATTTATGGGGCATAGTCATTCATTTTTCATTATACAGACCTGACAGGTTTCTACCAGACTGTGGCATTGCCCAGCGCCTCGGTAAAAACCTGTCAGGTCTTGAGAGTCTGTATAGTTACGTTCATTTTTCATTATTGTGGAAGAACTGGCGCAGCATTTCTACCTGGCGTGGTTTGTCCACATCCATCGCCAGCTCCGCATAGGGTGTCAAAATAACCTGCGTGGGCCGGCCGATAATGTCTGTGGCCTTATTCTCAATATCCTCCAGGCGCAGTTGGCGCAGCAGCAGCTTAAACAATAAGGTAAAGCCCACGGTACGGGCCAGCTTCCAGGCATGTTTACGAGATTCGGTAAGCGCGGTCCATAATTCCCGATTTTCGTCGGTAATGGCGGGATCGGCCACAACCACGTCCCCCCCGGCAATCTCCAGCCCCTTGAGTTTAACATAGGTACGGTTCGATTGGGGAAAGCGGGCTTCAATCACCTGGCGCGTGGCAAAGGTGTAGTACATGGCTTTATCGAGCGGCTGGCAGGCTTCGATATGAGCATCGATTTGGGCAGCCGTGATAGCCGGCACGTCCCCAGAGCAGACAAGGATATGGCCTGTTTCTCCTTTGTGACGGCGCAGCCAGGCGACGCCGGCCAGGCCGTTGCTAAACAGCCCCCCATGATCAGGCAGATGGTGTACGGGACGCCGGAACTGTTGGCCGTGATCGTGGCCCAGGCCGACAACGACGATATCGTCTACGTGGCGGCTCTCTTGCAGGGCGTCTACCACACGTTCGAGCATGGTACGGCCGTTCATATCCAGCAGCGCCTTCGATTGGCCCTGAGTATAGGCATAAATGGGGTCGTCGGGTCCGGGAATACCCCCGGCGGTGATGATGCAGTCCATTGTGTGAGTATCCAGTAGTCAGTAATCAGTGTTCAGTAAGAAGTAAAAAGTGAGAAGTGAGAAGTGATAAGTCATTAGGGTTCAGGGTCGGGTTGGGTGTGGTGGAGATGGTGTAAGGTGGGTTTGAGATCGAGTTGGTCAATCATCGTTTGCAGCTCGGTGGTGGTGAGGGGGCGCTTGTGGCCGGAAACGGCCGTTAGGGCCGCTTCCATCATGTTGGTGCCGAAGGAACGGCCGTTTAGTACCGGTGTTGTCGTCATGACGTATTCCACACCCCGCTGCCGGAACATCTCCATGTCCTCTGGTGTGGTGGTGTTGGTGACGATGACCGTGCCCTGCAAATCAGCCGGCATATGGCGTTTGATAAAGTGGCAGTCGCCGCCAATCACGTCGGCCCATTGATACCATTTGGTAAATTTGGGTACAATCTCATTTTGTTTGTCGCCGGTGGGGTAAAGCATACTGATGGGCAGCTTGGTGGCCGGGCCGGCCAGCAGTCGGGCTACCAGCTTGAAGCG
>JAWOIM010000663.1:0-5714 GCA_046484685.1 Chloroflexota bacterium
AAAAGGGGCAGGCCAAAGGTAAAGGAGACACCAATGAGATGGCTCCAAACAAGGCTGCCGCCGAGGGCATAGAAGCGAAGATGACCGTAGATGAGGACAGATAGCTGGGTAGTAAGTAGAAACCAGAAGCCGACACGCCGCCAGTAAGAGCGGTCGTCGAGCAGCAGCCAGGGGAAAGCCCAGGCGGCGTACCAGAGGCGAAAACTAAAGGCGTGCCAGAGATAGGCGGTGAAAATATCGGCCGCGCCGCGTATGGACGGCCGTTTATCCGCAAATCCCCACCACAGCCAAAGCAGCCCCGCGCCTACAAAGAGCAGCCTTGCTCCGTTCAGCAGCCAATTGACCGGCACCCCATCCATGACCTGGATGAGCAGCAAATAGAGCAGCGTCAGGGGGGAAAAGCCGCCGCCGGCCGCCTCGTCTAGCAGCCGGGTGGCCAGGTCAAAAGGCGAGCCAAAGGGCCAAAAGGCGAGCCAGAGCAGCAGCAGACTGCCGGCCAGGCAAGCCAGGGCAAAGCGCAGCCGAAGCAGGAATGGTTTAGCGGGTATGGTATGCCACATGCCGATGAAGAAGAAAGGAAGCGCCAGCAGAGCAATCGGTTTGGTCAGCGGAGCCAATACCATCAGCAAGAAGGCGGGTAACGGCCACATCGACCAGCTCGGTGCAGGCTGCTGCCGGCGCTGCCACACCAGATAGCCTAATAAGAGCCAAAAAAGCATCAAGCCATCATTATGGCCATCAATCACAAAAATATTAAACAGGGCCGGATTCCACAACCAGAGCAGCGTCATGGTGGCCTGCCGTTGGGGAGTGACCCCCGCCAAAATATGCCAGATCAGCGCTCCGTTGGCCAGGTGGGTCAACAAACCCAGCAGTTTGAAAGCCAGCAGCCCCCATAACAAATTGTCCCCTCCCTGGGCCACCAGGCCGGTCACGCCGCCGGCCGTTAGCTCCCAAAGCGGCCCATAGGGGCTGGTGGCTGTGGCCCATTCTCCGGCAAACCGCCAAAACGGGTCGCCGGTCAATGAAGCCGCTTCCACAACATAAGGATTTTGGCCATAAACGCTAAAGATACGACCCCGAATAAAATAGCGGTAGAGATCGGTGGCGTTGATAGGAAAAGCAAATAGTTGGGGGATGCCCAGAAAAAAGGCTGTGCCCAGCAGCCAGGCCAGGCCCGGCAGTTGGGGCAGGCGGCGCAGGCGCAGCGCAGCCAGACCGTATAATCCATAGAGCAGCAAAAACCACAGCCCATAGAGCAGGCCGGCTGCCAAAGAGGGCGTAAACGTGCGGATATCAGGCAGGGGATGTTGGCCGGCATACGGCCCAAGTGGAAACCAGATGGGAGCCAGCAAATAAGCAGCCAGGCTAAGCACAAAAATGAGGAGCAGGGGGCGAGAGGAAAACTTCACGGCAAGTTATATCAGATATTGACCTGAGAGCCGTGTTTATTTAAGGGAACCACCAGCGTCACCGTTGTGCCCCGTCCTGGCGTAGACTCAACCCGTAATGAACCTTCAATGCGCTCGGCTCGCTCTTGCATATTGACCATACCCAGGCTGCCGCGTGTGCTGTAGTTGGCGTTAACGGCGGCTGTGTCAAAGCCAACGCCATTATCTTGCACACAGGCGACAAACAGGTTGTCTTCCTGCCAAAAGCGGACTTCAATCAGGGCCGCTTTGGCATATTTACGGGCATTGCCTAAGGCCTCTTCCACAATGGAAAAGACAACGCTTTGGGCAGGTTTGCTCAACAACTCACCATGATCACCCCCCTGCAAGCGCACATTCAGACCGTCCGTTTCGCGCAGCTTGGAGATGGTGGACTCGACGGCCGGCCCCAGTCCCTGCGTTTCTAGCACTAACGGCCGTAACGTAAACAACATGCCCCGAATTTCCTGGGAGGTCTTTTTGGCAAGCTGCTCCACCTTTTCTAATTCTTCCAGGGCCTGTCCCGGATCGCGGGTAAGGAGCGAGCGAATGAAGTTGACGCGCATGGCAATGGCAGCAATCGTTTGGGTGGGGCCATCATGCAGGTCACGAGCCAGCTCTTTGCGAGCTTCCTCGTCGGCTTCAATCAGGCGCTGCTTTTCTTGTTCCAGCCGTTGATAAAGCTGGGCATTTTGCAAAGCAATCACTGCCTGATCGGCCACAGCATTGAACAGTTTGAAATGGTCACTGTTAAACTGAATCGCTTTTTCGGAGCCAATAACGATTGCGCCAAAAATCTGGAACCCGGTCCGCAGCGGAATACAAACGACGGTTCGGCAAGAGCGAAGGGCAGAAAAGTGTCGCAGTTCGGGATCTTTTCCTGGCTCATTGGTCACAGTTGGCTCGGCATTGGTCAGGGCATCGCCCATTATGCCCTGCTGCCCCGGAATGCCCCGATCCAAATCCTGGTTATTAAATTGGCGGGCGGTTACCGGGTAGAGGTTGCGGCCGTTAAACAAAAACACCGCGCCCACAATAGAACGACGAGACAAACTCATTTCTTCTAAGGTCTGGCTGCAAATGCTTAGCGCCTCTTCCACTACTCGCTCGAAGCTGAGCGTCGCCCGCAGCACAGAGGCCATGCCTTGTAACTGCCTGGCCCGTTTATGAGCAGCCCGCAGTTCCCCCAGCTCTTCCTGGAAAAATTCCTCGGTTTGTTGGGCAATGTTACTCTGATTTTTATCCAGCAGCAGCCAGACGACAACGATGACGGCAAGCAAAACGGCCGTTGTCATAAGCAGGGGAACAAGCCACTCAGACAACGGTCTGGGGAACAGGATATAGTAGATCAAAAAATATAATACGGCCTGGGCCAGGGTTATGAATACCAATACCCCTATAATGATCCAGTTGAAACGGCCGTATTCTTTGCTCAGGGTTTGAGCGACTTCGTGTTTAGCCATAGCGCGATGAAATCAAGTCCGGTTCGGTCAGGTTCGGTCAGGCAGTAGCGAATACGTGGACAATTAGCCAGGTATTCCGCTTATATAGTACATAAAAGGACAATTCTTTTCAACGTTCCGGCACACAGGATGGCCAGAAGCAAAGACCCCAATCCTCCCCGCAATTATACCCTACTACAAGCTAAACGCGATAGGAATCAAGTCCATGTCATTTTAACTTTTGCGTCCCGTCAGGGCTGTGGCTATTTGGGCAGCCACGAAACTATTGTGACCCAGCAATGCCTGATTGGCCAGGAGGCTGCGACCATTGGTCAACGTGACCAAGCGCGCCAGCAGCCAGGGAGTGGCGTCGGCTCCCTGAATACCCAGCGTATCGGCTTCGGCTGTGGCCTGGGCAATGGCCGCCTCGGCTTCGGAGCGGGGCAGTTCGGCCGCCGCCGGGACGGGCACGGTAACAAGCGTACCGCTGGATAATGCCAGCGCCCGCCGGGCCTGAATAAGCCGGGCCACAGCCGCCGGTTCATCCAGCCGCACATCAACAGGCAGGCCGCTTTGGCGGGAATAAAAGGCGGGCAGTTCGGCCGTGCCGTAGCCGACCACGGCCACACCGTTGGTTTCCAGCACTTCACGGGTGGCGGCCAGGTCCAGAATCGATTTGGCCCCGCTGCACACGACGGTAACGGGGGTGCGCCCTAATTCAGTCAGGTCGGCGCTGACATCGAAGGGATGGCCGCGATGCACGCCACCGATGCCGCCGGTGGCGAAAACTTCAATGCCCGCCCGCTGGGCCAGAATCATGGTGCCGGCGACGGTGGTGGCCCCATCTTCGCCCAGCGCCAGCGCCAGGGGGATGTCGCGCCGACTGCATTTGCGCACATTATGCCCGGCACGGCGAGCCAGGTAGTCGAGCTGGTCGGGACGCAGGCCGATGTAAATGTGACCCTGAATGATGGCAATGG
Organism: Chloroflexota bacterium; assembly: GCA_046484685.1. GTDB lineage: Bacteria > Chloroflexota > Anaerolineae > Promineifilales > Promineifilaceae > SLGK01. The sequence continues at coordinate 3,853 of JAWOIM010000663.1, forward strand.
TGGCCGGGACGGCCCCGCCCTGACGCACGGCCGATTCCATGGCCACGGCCGTTTCCAAATTGTCAGGAAACGGCAGCCCGTGGGTAATCACCGTACTCTCCAGGGCCACAACCGGTTGGCCCTCTGCCAGCGCTGCGGCCACATCGGGCTGAATATGAAAAAAGTCTAAGATAGTGGTCATCGGTTTCCCTTTTTTACCACAGAGAGCACGGAGGACACAGAGATTTCTGCTTTATTTTCTCTGCGCTTTCCGCGTTCTCTGTGGTTAGATAAGTTTTGTCAGTCAGTCAAATACACACGCGGAGTTTGTTGTTGCTAATACTATACAACAAAACCTCTCACAACTTGTAGCAAATTGCCCCCTTGACGTTGAGGCCAAACTGCTTAAACTGCTACATATGAACGATTTACTCAGACATCGTGGCGAAGCTATACGCCATTTTGAACAGGCCAGGCGACAGGCTCGTCTGGATCAACTATCGGCCCGGCTGACCGGGCGCGATAATCGCATTCTGCCTTTTGAGGCTATTCGTTCCCGCCTGCGCCAGCAAAACCAGCTTTATCGCGGCGTGCATGAAATTGAGTTGGATCAGATTGTGGGCAGTGTCGGCCGTTACCATGAGTTCACGCGCCAATTTCTACCCCTGCGTGACGACCTGCGCGAACGCTGGGTTGGCGTCGATACGTTGACGCTGGCCTCGGATGGCTGGCCCCCGGTGGAATTGTATCAGGTGGGGGCCGTCTACTTCGTTAAAGATGGCCATCATCGTGTTTCCGTAGCCCGCCAGTTGGGCATTCCGTCGGTAGAGGCTCACGTCTGGGAATTCCCGGCTGATGTGGTGATCACGCCCGAAGACAGCTTCGATGAGGTCTTGATCCGGCTGGAAGAGCGTCGCTTCCTGGAGCAAACAGGGCTGGACAACCGCTATCCCGACCACAATCTCACCTTTACCGCTCCCTGCCGTTATGACGAACTGCTGATCCAAATTGAAGATCTGCGCCAAAAGCTGACTCAAATTGACGGCTATGAGAAATCCTTCCCTGAAGCGGTAGAAGATTGGTACGAACTCATTTATCTGCCCATTATTCAGATTATCCACGACTCCGGGCTGCTGGCCGAATTCCCCGGCCGCACCGAGGCCGACCTGTTTGTCTGGCTCTCTATGCACCGCAACGGGCTGGAAGCGGTGTACGGCACCTACGACAGTCTGGAAGAGTTAGCTACCAGGCTGGCCGACCTGTACAAAGAAGGTAGTCTGGAACGCTTCACGCGCCAGGTACGCCGCCTGCTGGGCAGCGATGCGCTGCCGCCGCTGGCCGGCCCGGATGAGGCTTTGCCGCGGGAGGAGGAGTGAATAGTAAAAAGTAAAAAGTCAGAAGTAAGAAGTGATTTCACTATCCACTTCTTACTTCTTACTGAAAACTGGTCATCTAACACAAGGCGTGTCATAATCTGGCCGTTCGTTTTTTGTAACGCGATTGCCCAAATCGCCTATCGAATGTGAAATTCGATTTACACAGAGGAGATAAGATGATGAAGAGAAAACGTTTTGTATACCTGCTGCTGACCGCAGTCTTTGCCCTGGTTTTGGCCGCTTGCAGCCCTGGTGAAGCCGGGCCTGGCACCACCACCGGCGCTGATGGCCTGCCGGACCTGGGTGGGCAAGAAGTAACCATCGCCGTGGAAAATGCTTACCTACCCTTCAGCTACATCGACCCGCAAACCGGAGAAGGGGCCGGCTGGGATTATCACGCCTGGCGTGCCATTTGTGACACACTCAACTGCACCCCCGTTTTTGTGGAAGCGGCCTGGGAGGGCTTGATTCTGGCCGTGGCCGATGGTCAGTATGATGTAGCCGCCG
>JAWOIM010000673.1:0-12919 GCA_046484685.1 Chloroflexota bacterium
CAGCTCTTCTCCCCACCCCCTTTCCCCCCCTGCCCGCCTCCCCGCGCCGGATGAGTCCGGCTCTGGTAGAGGCCCTGGCCGACCTGCACGCCATCGATTACGAAGCCATTGGCCTGGGGGATCTGGGCAAACCGGCCGGCTTTATCGAGCGGCAGATTGAGGGCTGGTATAAGCGCTGGCAGGCGGCCAAAACAGAGGACCTTGAGGATATGACGGCCGTTTACCGTTGGCTGGGCGATAATCTGCCGGACACGATGGCTGCTGCTCTGGTCCACAACGACTACAAGCTGGATAACGTGATGCTGGCGGCCACTGATCCGGGTCGGGTAGTGGCCATCTTCGACTGGGATATGTGTACATTGGGCGATCCTCTCTCCGATTTGGGGGCGCTGCTTTGTTACTGGAGTGAGCCGTCCGACCCGCCCTACTTCCAACAAATGGCCATGATGCCCACCGGCGACCTGGGGTTTTTTACCCGGCAGGAGTTGGTCGAATGGTATGGGGCCAAAAGCGGCCGTTCCATCGCCGACATTCGCTTCTATCACACCCTGGGCCTCTTCCGCTTGACTGTCATCATTGCCCAAATCTACCTCCGCTACGCCCGTGGCCAGACTCAGGACAAACGCTTCCGCGCGTTCGGCCCCATGATTCCCCTGATGGCCCGTGCCGCGCGGGAGACCAGTAGCCCGTAAACCGTTCACCGTACGCGAAGCGGTCGCGCAGCGACATTACCGAATACCAATGAACCCAACTTTATCTTGTCAACACGTCTGGAAAATATTTGGCCATCATCCGGAAATGGCTCGCAAGCTGCTGGCTGCCGGACACAGCCACAGCCAGATTTTAGATCAGACGGGACAGGTAGTGGCCGTACGTGATGTTTCCTTTGACGTCAATCCCGGCGAGATTTTTGTGGTCATGGGCTTGTCGGGCAGTGGCAAATCGACCCTGGTGCGCTGCATTTGTCGCCTGATTGAGCCAACCAGCGGCCAGATCATCATCAATGGCCAGGATGTGGTGGCCATGAAGCCGGCCGAACTCCGTCAAATACGTCGTCACACCATAAGCATGGTCTTTCAACGCTTCGGACTTTTCCCCCACCGGCGCGTTATTGACAACGTGGCCTACGGGCTGGAAATACAGGGATTGGCCAAAAAAGCACGGCTGGCCAAAGCCAACGAGGTGCTAGAGCTGGTAGGGCTGAAGGGCTGGGAGCAGCAATTTCCCCACGAATTGAGCGGCGGCATGCAGCAGCGGGTAGGGTTAGCCCGTGCCCTGGCCGTCGATCCCGAAATGTTACTCTGTGATGAGCCGTTTAGTGCCCTGGACCCGCTTATTCGCCGCGAGATGCAGGATGAGTTGATTCGCCTGCAGCAGATGATGCACAAGACTATTGTGTTTATTACCCATGATTTTCTGGAAGCGATTAAGTTAGGGGATCGTATTGCCATTATGAAAGAGGGAGAGATAGTGCAGATCGGCCGACCGGAAACAATTGTAGCCCATCCGGTCAACGACTATGTACGGGAATTTACAAAAGATGTGCCTCGCGTGAAGGTGTTGACGGCCGCAACCATTATGACGCCCACCAACGCTACCTTCAATCCCCATACCCACCACGTCACCCAGGCAACCACGCTGGAGCAGCTTGTGCGGCTGACGGCTGATCATGACAGGCCACTGCCGGTGGTAAACGGCAGCGGTGAAGTCGTGGGTCAGGTAGATAGAACGGCCGTTATGCTGGCCTTAACCGGGGACGACTAAAGCAGTCGCATACCCCTTTTCTTATGGCAAAACTACTGTAAAATTAAGCTGCCCACACATTCCCAACTGAGCCAATCAATACATAACAACATTTATAAAACGATAGGACATAATAAACGATCATGAAACGAATAGGCGTTTTAACAAGTGGTGGTGACGCACCGGGAATGAATGCCGCGGTACGGTCAGTAGTCCGTACCGGCCTGAGTCTGGGAGCAGAAGTATTTGCTATCTACGAAGGCTATCAAGGAATGATAGCTGGCGGTGAACAAATAAAACCGCTCACCTGGAATGATGTAGGGGGTATTTTGCACGAAGGGGGCACCATCATTGGCACCGCCCGCAGCCCGGCATTTCAACAGCGAGAAGGGCGGCTGCAAGCTGCCTATAACCTGGTTAAAAATCAGATTGATAAACTGGCGATCATCGGTGGTGATGGCAGTTTGACCGGGGCCGATATTTTGCGCCAGGAGTGGACAGGGCTGCTGGCAGAGCTGGTGGCAAACGGCCGTATTTCTGCCGAAGAGGCCGCCCAGCACCAGCAGTTAACCATAGCCGGTCTGCCCGGCTCCATTGACAACGATCTGAGCGGCACCGATATGAGCATTGGGGCCGATACAGCCCTGCACCGAATTACGGATGCCGTGGATGCGATTACCTCCACCGCTGCCAGTCACCAACGTGCCTTTGTGGTTGAAGTAATGGGGCGCAACTGTGGCTACCTGGCCCTGATGGGCGCGCTGGCCACCGGTGCCGATTGGGTATTGATTCCCGAAAGCCCCCCCAATCTGGATAACTGGGAAGATAAAATGTGTGACGTGCTGCGCCAGGGGCGCCAAATTGGCCGCCGGGACAGTATTGTTATTGTAGCCGAAGGGGCACAAGACCGGTATGGCACGCCGATTTCCAGCAATTATGTCAAACAAGTTTTAAAAGAAAGGCTGGGGGAAGACGCCCGCGTAACTATCCTGGGCCATGTACAGCGCGGCGGGTCACCCAGCGTCTTTGATCGCAACTTGAGCACCCTGCTGGGCGAGTTGGCCGTAAAAACGGTGCTGGATGACCAATATCGGAATACCTCTTGGATGATTGCCATTCGCAATAATGAGATCACGCGCCTCGATCTGCAAACCTGTCTGGAACAAACCCATGAGGTCACTCAGGCTCTTAAAAACAATGAGTATGAAAAAGCGATGAACCTGCGCGGCGGCAGTTTTAGCGAAGCTTTTCGAGTGATCCGTACACTGGTCAGGGCACAACCCCATGAACATAAACCAGACCAACGCCGCCTGCGGCTGGCTGTGGTTCATTGTGGGGCACCGGCACCGGGGATGAATACGGCCGTTCGGGCAGCCGTTCGGTTGGGTTTAGACAAAGGCCACGTCCTGTTAGGTGTCTATAACGGCTTCAAAGGATTGATCAACAACGAAATCGCCGAGTTTAACTGGATGAGCGTCAACGGCTGGGCACCGCGCGGCGGCTCCGAATTAGGCACCAACCGGCACATTCCTCACGGCAGCGACTTTTACACCATCGCCCGCAACTTTGAAGAACATCAGGTGGATGGCCTGCTGGTCATTGGCGGCTGGGCGGCCTACCAGGCAGCCCTGGCCCTGTACCAACAGCGGGACAATTTCCCGGCGTTTAAGGTTCCCATTATCTGCCTACCGGCCACTATCGACAATGATCTACCCGCCTCTGAATTAAGCGTAGGGGCCGACACGGCGCTCAACAGCATTATGGAAGCGGTTGACAAAATCAAACGATCGGCCGTGGCCTCGCGGCGCGTCTTTGTGGTCGAGGTGATGGGGCGGCGCTGCGGCTACCTGGCCTTGATGACGGCCCTGGCTACCGGTGCCGAACGAGTTTATATGCACGAAGAAGGCGTGACTTTGACCGACATGGTGGCCGATGTGCGCCAGTTGATGAATGGCTTTCGCGGGGGTAAACGGCTGGGGCTGATTATCCGCAGTGAAGGGGCCAATGCAACCTATTCGACCGATTTTATGTGTTCGCTATTTCGTGAGGAAGGGGGCGACTTGTTTACGGTGCGCCAGGCAATTTTGGGCCATTTACAGCAAGGAGGCAATCCTCAACCCTTTGATCGGATTTTGGCTACACGCCTGGCGATGCACTGCATCAACTTCTTAGAAGAGAAGATTCTGGCCGGTCAAAGCGATAGTGCCTGCATTGGTCTGCTCAAGGGGAAAATCCGCTATACTGATTTTATAGATTTGCCGCGTCTGATGGACCTGGAAAATTCACGGCCGAGAGAGCAATGGTGGCTTGATTTGCGCCCGATTGCCCGCGTGTTGGCCATGCCCGGACCCAAGATGAATGGGAGCCACGCATGACATCGTCAGCCGCAGCAGCTCTGCACCTGCGGCAAAGGACTAATTGCGCGGGGTAAAACGGCCGTTTTCGGCCGTCAGCCCCGTTTGCCTAAAGATTCGCTATATAAACAGGGACAATTCTTGACATGGAGGGCTACCGGTCACTACAATCCTAATCAAAAACAATCCAATTCACAGATCAACAAGTATATGTTGAAGGAACAAGTAATGATCCCCAATCGGTCCCAAACAAGTATAAACTATCCCGTACTGCTCATAATTGTATTACTGCTGCTGACAGGTCTGGCCTGCCAGTTGTCTACCATATCCCTGGCTGGCCCTAATGAGTCCAGTCAAGAAGAACGTATGGTAACAACAGTGGCAGCCGAGGAGATTATTCCTGATCAGCCCCAAATTGTTGAATCGGACACAGGAAGTGCTACATCCACAGAAATAGCCGCCACCATTGAAGCGCCCCTGCCTCCGGCTGTATCGGCTCTTGACCTGAATCTGGAACAAATCCTGGTTGAACTGTACCGGGAGTTAAACCCGTCCGTCGTCCACATTTTTGTTTTCGAAGTATTTGGTGACAACATCACCACCCCGTTCGGAACGGGCAGCGGTTTTGTCTATGACGAAGCGGGTCATATTGTAACCAACAACCATGTCATTGAAGGGGGCGATCTACTTGAAGTCGCTTTTGCGAATGGTGAACGGCGACGCGCCACTGTTGTTGGGTCTGATACCGACAGCGATCTGGCCGTGATCAAAGTCGACTCCCTGCCCGACGGAGTTAAACCCATTCCTATTGGCGATTCTGACGAGGTTGAAGTAGGCCAGTTTGTGGTGGCCATTGGCAATCCCTTTGGTGAAGCGAGTTCCATGTCGGTCGGTGTCGTTAGTGGCCTGGGCCGTACCTTACCCACTATGCGTATAGCTGATGGGGGCGGCCGTTATTCTATCCCCCAGGTTATCCAGACTGATGCCGCCATTAACCCCGGCAACTCTGGCGGGCCGCTCCTCAACTTACAGGGTGAAGTGGTGGGTGTCAACAGCGCTATTTTAACCCGCACCGGCACCAATACCGGTGTTGGCTTTGCCGTGCCGTCCAAAGCAGTCAGTCTGGTTGTGCCGGAATTGATTGCCCACGGTGAATATGTTTATCCCTTTATGGGCATTGGCATGTCTCTGCCACTTCCCCTAGATTTACGTGAAGAGGTTGGGGTATCGGGCAGTGGCATTTATGTATCCAATGTTGTGCCCAACACACCGGCAGCCAGAGCCGGCCTGATTGGCTGCTGCTCCCAGGGCGGGTCAATACGTTCCGGTGGTGACTACATTATTGCCGTGGACGGTCAGCCTCTAATAGATTCGGCCGAATTGATCAGCTACCTGGTTTTTGAAACTCAAGTTGGTGATACAATAGAGTTAACCGTGCTGCGCAACGGTGAGGAGATAATTGTCCCGCTTACGCTAGAACCCAGGCCGTAAGGTCAGTTAATAGTTAACCATTCATAGTTAACAATTACAGGAGGAGGAAACATGTTTACCCCAGAAGATATGCAAACGTTGTTGTCCTTTAGTGGGCCAGAACCCGTTGTCAGTCTCTATCTGGATACAGATGGAGCCAAACAGCCTATTGAGACGATTAAACAGCAAGCTCGCGGCTTGCTGCGTGAGGTAGGTAATGGCTTTAAGAGGGATACCGATCAGATTGAGCAATATGTACTGCACCAATATGATTGGTCGCAGCCGGGATTAGTTGTCTTTTCCAGTAATGGGGGTGATTTTTTCCACAGCTACCCGGCGGCCGTTTCCTTCCGTAATCGCATTCGTACCGGCCCCAAGCCCTATGTCAAACCCTTGGCCCATTTACTGGATTATTACGCCCATTTTGGCGTCATTCTGGTAGATCAGGTTGGCGCTCGCTTTTTCCATTACCATCTGGGTGAATTACAAAAGCAGGAAGGGGCTATGGGTGAAGAAATCCGCAAATCAAAGCGGGGGGGCGGCTCAGCAACAACCGGGATGCGCGGGGGTGAAAGCGGCGGTCGTCATGATGCGGAATGGGTGCAGCATAATTTGCGGGACGCAGCCACAGCCGCAACCAACTTTTTTGCCCGCAAAGCGGTCCGCCGTCTCTTTTTGGGAGGCACGGCCGAAACCGTCAGCCAGTTCCGCGATCTGCTGCCCAAGCAGTGGCAAAGTCGGATAGCCGGCACCTTCCCTATGGACATGAACGCCAGTGAGCCGGAAGTGCGCCAGCGGGCATTGACCCTGCTAGGCCAGGCCAATGTACAGCGAGAACAAAAGCTGGTAGAGACAATGCTGGCTGCGCAGGCCAGCGGCCACAATGGGGTGTTGGGCCTGGATGACGCTCTGAAAGCTATTTCAGAAAAGCGGGTACAGACATTGGTTATCAGTGACGGCTTTCGGGCGCCGGGCTATATGCACCCTGACTCCGGCTTTGTGGTGGCCAATCTGACTAAAAGTCCGATGGGAGAGCCGGAGTTAACGGCCGTTCCTGACGTAGTCGATACGGCCGTGGCCCAAACATTGGCCCAGGGGGGTCATGTGGAGGTCATCAGCGACAACCCCGACCTGGCTCGTGTGGGCCATATCGGGGCGATTTTGCGCTACTAACTATTGGTAATGAGTATTCTGTGTCCAGTATTCAGTTTAGGTGGCAAAGTAATACTGATTACTGGTTACCGGCTTTTATGTCTGATTCCATCGCTGCTTTTGTGGCCCGGCTGGCCGAAACGGCCGTGCCGCCCCATGTCTATAATCCCTACAGCAGCGAACAGCCGGCCAACGCCGTTCGCCGCCATAACTTGGGCCGCTATCTGCGCCAGATGCAGCCGCGCCAGCCCCGCCTCCTGCTGGTGGCCGAGGCCCCCGGCTATCGCGGCTGCCGTCTGACCGGTGTCCCTTTTTCCAGCCCTCATATTATGCAGCACGGTCTGGACGAGGTGGACCTATATGGCCCGCAGCGCGGCTACCAACTTGCCGATGAGTGGCCCCATATTCGGCGCGAGGCCAGCGCTACCATTGTCTGGGAAACGCTGCGCCGTTATGACCACCTGCCCCTGCTCTGGAACGCTTTTCCTTTCCATCCCCATCGCCCCGGCAACCCCCAGTCCAACCGGCCACCCAAAATCAGCGAACTGGCCCTGGGCCAACCCTTTGTAGAATCATTGCTCACCCTCTTCCCTATCCAGGCCATCATTGCCGTCGGCAACAAAGCCGAAACTGCCCTTGCCCGCTGGGGTTTCAATTTCGTTAAAGTCCGTCACCCCTCACAAGGGGGCAAGCGTGATTTTCAACAAGGACTGGCCGCCATTCTATAATTTTTCTGCTTGCCTCCTTTTATGCTACACTATGACTCGCGAACAATAGTAGACAACTGTCCGCTAATAACTTAGCGATTCGGGTTTGTAGTAACCGCTTTTAGCGTTTAAGAAAATAATCAGGTAATGTCTGTCATTCCCGCGAAGGCGGGAATCCAGTGGACTCCCGCTTTCGCGGGAGTGACAGATTGATTACCCAATTTAATTTTTAAAGACAAATAGGGGTCTGGACGACTAAAGTTGTTACTAAGGGTTCGCCCTAAAACAAGTTTGTAGTAGCGGGTTTAGCCGTCCTCCCCGCTAAAGCGGTTACTAAAAACCAGAAGTCAAAAGTTAATTTTGTGTGAACCCTAAGAACTTAATTCTAGACAGATAATAAGCGTGCAATAGAACGCTTACCCTTCTATGTTTCTTTAAGGGAGTACAAATGGAAGCAAATCCAGCCATTCCTCTAAAACCGTTGGGCATGGGTCAGATCATTGACCGGGCGGTGCGCCTCTATCGCCAAAATTTTTTGCAATATGTGGGCATTGTGGCCCTGGCCCAAATTCCGATGCTTATTTTTAGTGCCACCTTTCCCTTGATGACCTTAGGGATAGACCCGACGGCCATAGGGCTACAAACTGAGTCACTCATTGGCCTGGGCATCGCCAGTATGGTCAGTGTGCTGGTGGGTGCGGTGCTGACACAGGTGGCCGTAGCCGCTATGACGCAGGCCATTGCCGACACCTACCTGGGCCGACCAACGGGTGTTATCGAAGCCTTTAGCCGGATTGGCCAGGCCTGGGGGCAGCTTTTGCTGGCCTTACTGCTGGCCGTTTTTGTCATGATTCTATTGATGGTCTGGGCTGTTGTACCCTGCGTCGGTTGGCTAACCGGACCGGGTATGATAATTTTTGGCGCGGCCGTAGCTGTACCGTTAATCGTTCCTATCGTGGTATTGGAACGCTGTTCGGCCGCTGAAGCCCTTAGCCGGGCCTGGCAGTTAGCTCGCCGTCGCTTTTGGTGGCTGCTGGGCTTTATGCTGCTGCTCTCTATTTTGTCCCAGATTGTGGTCACCGGTCCCAGTTTACTGCTCTCGACGGCCCTCATGCCGCTTGTGGGGTCCAGCCTGGGAATAGTAGGTCAAAATATCATTCAGTCTATCAGCTCCGTTTTGTTAAATATATTATATTTACCACTCTATACGGCCTGTGTCGCCTTGCTCTACTTTGATATACGAGTTCGCACTGAAGGGTTGGATCTGGCCTTGCTGGCTGCGACGGGTCAGGGTGAAACGGCCGTTACCGACCCCACCACCCCCAAAACACCCCACCTGCCCCCCGCCCCCGCCCCGACTCAAAGCCTGATGCCCACCCAGGATGAATGGGTCTACTTTCTGGCCATCTCGGCCAGCCTTGTCGTCCTTTATTTTCTCTTATTTGGACTGATAATGCTGCTTGTTTTCGGGGGCATGGCTCTCTTTTCAGGCGGTTTTTAAGATTCCTGACCATTTACCTGTTTGCAATTGGCCATTTTTTGATACCCTTGTGTGATGACAAACAATCAGAAAGAGTATGATCAGGCGACCCAAACAACCGCCCACAGTTTACGCAGTATAGCCCAATCCAACCAAATGGAACGGCTGTCTACTCTTTCGCTGCCGGAAATTGAAACGACTGTAGAGATGATTGCCCGCCTGCTGCCGGCCGGCAACGTACCGGGCATGATCCTTAGCGGTCTGGCCCGATTATCCGGCCGCCGGGCCGCCCCGCAACTGGCGCGGCGTGATGTCAACCTGCTCTTTAGTGGGGTCGAATCGGTGCTGGACAAAGCTGTTTATGGCTCCTTCTTCGCCGGACCGGCCGCCGTTATTTGGGCCTACCAACAACTTCTTAAACTGGCCGGCAAGGATATGGAAGAATCCTTTCCCGAAGGGTTATGGCAGTTTTACGCCGACTACTCACTACGCGAAGATACAGCCCGCTATGCTGTAGAGACCCACGGCTTTGACACGGTGCTGCGCCACCATCAAATTCCCCTATCACCGGTCAATCGGGTCACGGCCTGGACGATGGCGGCTATAACGACGCTGCACCAATATCATGAGTGGCTGGCCAATGAATGGCGCGAGCGGGTCTACACGGCAATTTTGCAAGATGTGGCACAGGCAGCGCCTGTGGTACAGGCAGCCCCCTACACACCCCAGTTGGAACATATTTATAAAGAATGGGGCCAAAAACGGCCGTATGGTCGCGGTAAAGATGTGGGGTCTAGCGAGACCTACGCCGCTTATCGCCGCCGCCAGTTTGATACCTTTTTACGAGAGGTTCTCAACCAGCTTGATGAACAAACCCGCTATGCCTGGAACCAGCAGGTGCAGCAGGCCAAACCCCACCTGGCCCAGTTCCAACAGCAGCTATCTATACTGGCCTATCTGGCCCCCAACAGCTATGGTGAAGTGCGCCAACCGATTGCCTTGAGTGATGCCTGTGTGGGCTTGATCTACCAGGATCGCTACTATCTGATTCCGGCCTGCGCCCCTGGCGGGCAGCAGCCGGCTACCGTCCACCAGGTGCAGGCCCACATTGCCGCCATTATGCGCCAGCCGGCCGGCCGGTCAGCCATGCCGCTCTCAACGCTGGCTACCTTACAGCGCCAGGAGTGGGCCACGCTGCGGGGTGAACTCAACCAAACTTTGGGCCAAAGCCTGGACCAACTGCGCTGTGCGCCCATTTTAATCAATGCCGACCCCCAATCGGCCCAGGCGCCCCTGACCGACATTCGCCAGGCCGAACGTGGCGTTGGCGATCATCCTCTGACCCTATTTGATGCCCAAAAGAGCTTTGTCTTTGATTTTTCCCATATCTTTTTTGACGGAGCCTGGGCCGCAGCCTTAGCCGAGATTATGACCCGTGAGGCGTTATCCTGGGCCGTTTATTTGCGAGATACGGCAGCCGATGAGCCGCTGGAAGCAATTATGAGCCGTCCTTTACGTCTCCCCTTTGAACGGAGCGAGTCAATCTTTATCCAAAAAGCGCAGCGGGTAACGGCCGAAGTCAGTGCCGAAACAGAGTTAGCTCAGGTTAAACCGATTTTGGCCCTGCGCAAGTTGTTCAAGATGCGCAGCGATCTGCTTCAGTTAACAGTCAACGACCTGCTCATTCTCTACCGGGCCGTTCATGCGGTTACGTATCAGCCTGATGCCCGCCTGCTGGCCAGTTTGAATGGGTTGGGCCAGGACATCAAAATGGAAACGGCCGTGCAGCAAGCCATCCTGGCCAGCCAACCCTATGAGCATCCCCCCGCCATGCTGATTCCCATTGATGCCAGCCACCACGATCCCAAAGAGCGCATCTATCCCCTTGTCTTTGAAGTGCCTTTACATGAACTCAACCTGCTGGCGATTCACCAACAAACCCTGAGTGCCCTGGCTACCTATGAACAGGCCAACCCCGCCACGCGCTCCCAGGCTTATGCCACCTTTGACCAGTTGCAGCGAGATTATCTGGGTACATTGGCCGGCTTTGGCCAGGTGCTAAGCCACGCCAAAACAATTGCCATGCAGGCCGAAAGCAGCAGCCAGGGTGCCATGAAACTGCTGGCTCATCTGCCCGTACCGTTGCAACGACTGCTCGACCAGATTCCCAACCGGTTCGACGTGCTGAACGACTTGATTAAAGGGCGCGAAGTTTTTTCGAATGTGGGAGCGGTGGCTGACGGCAGCACGCTGCTCCGTTTTAGCAGTGCCAAAGATGACAACCAAAAGAAGACGCTGGTTTGGGGTGTCATTACCGATACCAACAAGGTCATGCGTCTGTCGCTGCGTGATTTTCGGCCCCATGTGGCTGCTTTTGTTGCTTTGGGCCAGCGCCAGGTAGCCCAACAGTTAACCCAGCATTACCTGGACAGCTATGCACGCGGGCTGAATGGCTTCATCAACGACTTGCAGCGTATCACCCGCACCAGCCGCGAAACACAGTTGCATCGGTATGAACGGCCGTCTTAAAGACTGTATCCTGTGTATTCATTCGTTCAACCCTTCCGGAGACCTGACAGGTTTTTGAGCCGAAATACCGACCTGCATCTCTGGAAAGAAACCTGTCAGGTCTGAACGCTTACCATCCTGTTTTCAAAAGGAGCCTTAGTCAATGGACCTAAACGTGACCGACTCATTTTTATTGCTTCTGATCGATTTTCTGGCTTTTTTGCCCAATTTATTGGCAGCCCTGGTCATTTTTCTGGTCACGCTCTATCTGTCTGCTTTATTAAGCCGGCTGCTGCACCGTTCAATGGAGCGGCAGCGGGCTGACCCCGCCTTGACCTTGCTGCTTTACCATACAGTCCGCTGGTCCATTATTTTAGTTGGCGGCATTACTGCCTTGCGCCAGGTCAATTTTGAGCTGACCGGCTTTCTGGCCGGTATTGGCATTTTAGGCTTTACCCTGGGCTTTGCCCTGCAAGACATCAGCCGCAATATTGTGGCCGGCATGCTGCTCCTGGTACAAAAGCCGTTTGACCTGGGCGATCTGGTAGAAATCGAGGGGTTTACAGGCCGGGTGCAGTCGGTGGACTTGCGCTCAACCGAAATTCTAACGCTGGACGGCAACAACGTCCTGCTGCCTAACGGCCACGTTTTTACCGTCCCCATTATCAATTACAGCCGGGAATCAACGCGCCGCATTCAACTCACTATCGGTGTGGCTTATGATAGTGATCTGGAACTGGTACGCCATACAGCTTTACAAGCAGTTCGCACCATCCCCGATGTCCTGAATGCCCCTGCGCCCAGCCTCTTTTTCCATGAATTTGGGGAGTGGGCTATCAAATTTACGATCCGCTACTGGATCGATACACGAGTGACAGATGCGCCCACCGCTGTTGACCCGGCCGTCATAGCCATTCAAAAAGCGTTTGACCGCAAACAGATTACCATACCCTACCCCATTCGCACCCACATTCAGAAAGAAGTCGGCGACGTAAAGCAATAATGTCGGCGACTTAAACCAATAATGTTGGTGACTAAGGAACGGGGATTAAATAACCTACGGATCTTCAGAGCGTCATGCCTGCGAAGGCAGGCATCCACTCCTTCATGGATTCCCGCCTTCGCGGGAATGACGAGTCCCATACTTAATTGAATTTTCGTTCCTAAGGCAATAATAATGAGTAATGATGAATTAATCGGCCAACAACTTGCCAGCTATCGTATAGAAAAATTTATTGGCCAGGGAGGCATGGCCCGGAAACAGGGTCATACGAAAAGCACCGGTCTGGGACTCTATATCTCAAGGGAGTACGCGCGTCTTATGGGAGGAACCCTTAAACTCGAATCAAGCGAACCGGGGAAAGGAAGCGTCTTTTCCCTCACACTTCCTATGGGATAGACTTAATTTGTACAGCCGCCTCATCGGCGGCTGTCTGCGTTCAATCCTTTAGGAAAGAACGCTCACCTATAACCGTAGCAGATGCCAGCCAGTCACGCAAGCGTTT
>JAWOIM010000072.1:0-4543 GCA_046484685.1 Chloroflexota bacterium
TTCATTCGCCTATTATCTGGCTCAAGAAACGTTAACGTCACTTATTTATGACCAGCTTAACAGTATCGCGGCTATCAAAGAAGAAGAGCTGCAAAACTGGGTAACCGACCAGCAAGCTGACCTGTATTACATTGGTAATCTGGACCACTTACAAGAGGCCAGTCGGACCTTGCTGCAGCTTGATGAGGGGGGGATTCCGGTAACTGATCCTGATTATCAGGCGGCCCAGGCTCGTGTCACCACCTATCTAGATGATGTTAAAATCTATAAACCAGCCTTTGCAGAAGTACTGGTTATGGCCGAAGTAGGGGGTAAAGTAGTCGCCTCTACCCGGCCGGCCAGTGTGGGCCAATACCGTCTCCACGACAGCTATTTTCGTGAGGGCAAGCTGGGACCCTACACCCAAAAACCGTATATTTCTCCCTACGACAGCCTGCCAACCATGTCGGTATCACAGCCTATTCATGACGAAGACGGCCGTTTGTTGGGGGTTTTAGCCATTCATCTGAGCCTGGCGGACATTGATAATATTATTCGCCTGCCCACCGGACTGGCCGAAACAGACGAAGTTTACCTGGTTGACAAACACAACGCCTTTTTCTCCAGCGAACGATTAGGTCGTACAGAATTTTTGCGCGGCGTGCATTCTACCGGCATCAATCAGGCTATTACCGGTGCAGATGGCCAGGGTATCTATAACAACTATGACGAGGTACCGGTTATTGGCGTCTACTACTGGCTGGAGGAATTTGATCTGGCGCTGCTGGCAGAAATCAGCGTGGTTGAAGCCTTTGCCCCGGCCCGGCGACTGGCCGGCTTTATCCTGGCTGTGGGAGGCCTGGTTACATTTGTTCTGATGGTGGCCGTTTATTTCATTGCCCGGCGTATTACCCGGCCAATTTTGGCCATTGCCGATACGGCCGTGGCCGTAGCCGGCGGCAATTTAGCGGTAACGGCCCCCGTCACCAGCAACGACGAAGTAGGCAGACTGGCCCGAAACTTTAATGAGATGGTCCGTCAGCTCAATACCCTGTATACCGGTTTTGAGCAAAAAGTGAGTCAACTGCAAGAACAAGAACAGGCGCTGCAGCAATATGCACGCCGGCTGGAAGCTCAGCATGAGATTGACCGGGCTATTCTCAAGGCTCAGCTTCCTCAAGATATTGGCCTGGCTGCCCTGAGCCACTTGCATGAGCTAATTCAATGTGATCGCAGCAGCATCTTCCTTTTTGACCAGGAAGAAGCGGTTCTGGTGGCCTCCATTAATCAGACAGACATAGAACCATTTTCAGGCATGAAAGTCACCACAAGTCAGATTAAGAGTTATGCCAATCTGTTAGAAGGGAAAAGCTACATCGTTCCGGATCTGGCTGAGGTAAGAAGCCCCTCCCCCGGACAGCGCTATATGCAAAAACAGGGCATACACACATTTGTCAGCCTACCCTTAATGGCCCGTGATCAGTTGGTCGGGTCGCTCAACCTGGGTCACAAAAACGTTGCTGCCTTTAACGACATGGATATTGCCATTGCCCGTGAAGTGGCCGATCAGTTAGCCATCGCCATTCAACAGGCCCAGCTACTGGCAGCCACCCAGCGGCAACTTGAGGAGTTGAGCCTTTTACATGCTGTTAGCAAAGCCGGTACCGAAGCCAACAATGAAGATGATCTGCTGCGGCGGGCCACAGAAGCCGTTGCCTCTTTACTGCCGGCCGACAACTTCGGGGCGATGCTGTTGGTGGAAGACGGCCGTTTTCTCCAGGCCCACCCTTCCTACCAGGGCAGCCCCGACCGCCTCAATGACAAATTTCCGGTTAAACACTGCATTGTGGGCCAGGTTGCTCATGATGGCCGTCCCCGCCGTCTGGCCAACGTCCATTATCACCCCCATCATTATCCCGTTGAGGCCAATATCCACTCTCAGCTTTGTGTTCCCTTACGGGCCAACAGCCAGATTATCGGCGTGTTTAATGCCGAAAGCAATCAGGAAAACGCCTTCTCGTCAGCCGACGAGCGGCTGCTCATATCCCTGGCCAACCAACTGGCCACCGCCATCCAAAAACTGCGCTTGTTTAGCCAAACCCAAAATGAGATACGAGAGCGCCGTCGCGCCGAAAAGGCCCTGCGTGAAGCCCACGACCAGCTAGAACAGCGCGTCATCGAACGCACCTCGGAATTGACGCTGCTTAATCGGGCTACCCAAACCTTTATTTCCTCCCTGGAAATCAACGATGTACTCATTTCAGTCATTGAAGAGCTGCGCCGCCTGCTGAACGCTCGCGCTTCGGCCGTCTGGATCATGGATGAAACAGGCAGCAGTTTAATCTGCCGCCACAGCTCAGGCGAAGGCAATGAAGCCATACGCGGCATCCGGCTGCCGGTTGACGCCGGCATTGTAGGCTGGGTAGCCAGTACCGGGCAGAGCGATCTGACCCATGACGCCAGGCAGGATGAAAGACATCACGCCTTTCCCGTGAACCAGTCCATTAATCTGGCTACTCGCTCATTGCTCAGCGTTCCGCTCCGTATTAAAGGGAAAACAATGGGGGTTTTACAGGTGTTAGATACCGAGCCAAATCGCTTCGCCTCCTCTGATGTGGCCCTGGTTGAATCATTGGGCGCAACGGCCGCTTTTGCCATTGAAAACGCCCGGTTATATAAACAAGCACGGGAAGATGCCGAAACCAAATCAATTTTACTACGCGAAGTAAACCATCGCGTTAAAAACAACCTGTCGGCCATTATCGGCATTCTTTATGCTGAGCGCCGCCATGCTGACCTGAAACACCAGGCAGTCTATCAAGCTATTATGCAAGACTTAATTAACCGTGTGCAGGGCCTGGCCACCGTCCACAGCCTGCTCTCTCGCGTTCAGTGGGGGCCAGTCTCTTTAAGCCAGATGACTACGCAGGTAATCAACTCATCTCTCCGTGCCCTGCCCTCCTACAAACGCATACACGTCTCTGTCGCTCCCTCATCCATTAAGGTGCTGCCCGATCAGGCCAGCAATCTGGCGCTTATCATCAATGAGTTAACGACTAATACCATCAAGTATGGCTTAAAAAATCGCGATGTGGGCCAGATCACCGTTCATACCGCCCAAACGGATCGTCGGGCCAGGCTGATATTTCAAGATGATGGGCCCGGCTTTCCTGAAGATGTTTTACAACAGGAAAACCCCCGCCATAATGTTGGCTTTCACCTGATTCAAAACCTGGTGCGACGCAGCCTGAAAGGCAGCCTCATCTTACAAAACCAAAACAATGGTCAGACGGGCGCCCGGGTCACCATAGAATTTCAAGTGGCGGAGGAAGAATGAGACCGCATAAAGATATTCGTATTTTAATAGCTGAGGATGATTTTTTAGTCAGCGAGATGATCCGCGGCTTGTTAGAAGAGTCAGGCTACCAGGTTGTGGGTGAAGCTGAAAACGGCCGTGAAGCCATTACTCTTAACCAGACGCTGCAACCAGACGTCATTTTGATGGATCTTGAGATGCCCGAAATGGGCGGCCTGGCCGCTGCCACCCACATCACGGCCAACCAACCCACACCGATTGTCGTCCTGACCGCCTATGAAACACCAGACCTGGTTCATGAGGCCAGCCAGGCCGGTGTGGGCGCTTACCTGGTTAAACCGCCCAACAGCCAGGAAATTGAGCGCGCCATCACCATTGCTTTGGCCCGCTTTAAAGATTTGCAACAACTGCATCATCTGAATCAGCGGCTGCAATCATATAATGAAGAGCTAAATGCTTTTGCCCATACGGTTGCCCACGATCTGCAAAGCCAGTTGAGTCTTATTACCGGCTTCTCCGACCTGCTCCTCAGCCGGGATTTAGAACTGCCGCCGGAAGTGGTTCAGGAATGTGTTCACTCTATTTCCCAAAATGCATATAAAATGAGCAGCATTATTGATGAGCTGCTGCTGTTGGCCAGTGTGCGCCAACAAGAAGTGAAGCTAAAACCGCTCAATATGAAGGTAATTGTACATGAAGCCCTGCAGCGGCTGCGCTATACGCAGGCTGAATTTGACGGAGAAATTACCACCCCTTCTAACTGGCCCACCGTCTTGGGGTATGGTCCCTGGGTTGAGGAAGTCTGGTTCAATTATGTGAGTAATGGGCTGAAATATGGCGGCTCTCCACCTGAAGTCACCCTGGGCGCTTCGCCTGTAGAAGCCGGTTACGTCCGCTTTTGGGTGCGTGACAACGGGCGTGGTTTATCTGAAGCAGAACAAAGCCGTCTATTTACCCCTTTTACCCAACTGGAACAGGCTCGCGCCAAAGGCCACGGGTTAGGGCTGTCTATTGTGTGGCGCATCATCGACAAGCTAAAGGGCAAGGTGGGTGTAGAAAGCAGCCCCGGCAGCGGCAGCACCTTCTGGTTCACTTTACCCGCCGTCCCCGAAGAATAACATCACCCCCATCGTCTATCGTCCGTCGTCCATGGTCTATTTTCACAGGAGATTGGTTTCAAAGCCAAAATCAGGCATAATTGGCCCCACTATGAGTGAACTAATCAGCCATCTTGACACAAACAGTCCT
>JAWOIM010000699.1:0-4758 GCA_046484685.1 Chloroflexota bacterium
GTAGACACTAATGGAGAAGTAAAGGTTTTCTTTAATGGAGTTTATTCAGATCTTGTAAAATTAAGCAAAGGAGAAAAATCCCTATCACTTGATAGGAGCAACAACTATTACTCAGACGAAATGAGTGAGCAATCACACTACCCAATCTTAATTAAATAGAATAAATTCATAAAAATGCAGGGAATCTGTTACAATAGTTAACAAAGGCAGAAGGCAAAGGGCAGAACCCTACCCACTTTGCAACTTCGCCACTTCGCCACCTTAAACAGAGGAAAACCACTATGTCCATTGATCGATTCGGCCGTAACATCAACTATCTGCGCATCTCCCTTACCGACAAGTGTAACTTGCGCTGCGTCTACTGCATGCCGGAAAATATGACCTTCCGCCCGCGCCAGGAGCTGCTACAAGATGAGGAAATTGCTCGCCTGGTACAAATTTTTACCGACCTGGGTTTTGTCAAATTCCGCTTTACCGGCGGCGAACCGACGGTGCGGGCTAACGTAGTCGAGATTATCCGGCGCACGGCCCAGACGCCCGGCGTGCGCCAGGTGGCCATGACCACCAACGGCCTGCTGCTGGACAAACTGGCCCAACCACTGGCCGACGCCGGCTTGCAGCGGGTCAACATCAGCATCGACACTATCAACCCGGAGAAGTTCAAAACGCTGACCCGCTGGGGTGAAGTGGAGGAGGTTTGGGCCGGCATTCATGCGGCGCAGGCAGCCGGTATCGAGATTAAACTGAATGCGGTTGTGGTGCGCAACTACAATGACACAGAAGATGTGGTAGACCTGGCCCGGCTGACGCTGTTCCAGCCCTGGCAGGTGCGCTTTATTGAGATGATGCCCTTTGGCGACGTATCTGACTTCCAGCAGGCGGGCATTGTGCCCGAAGCAGAACTGCGGGCCACCATTGCCGAGTCGTTGGGACCGCTGGAACTGATTGATAACGGCCGTCTCGATGGCGAAGCCCGTCTCTACCGGTTAAAAGAGGGCATCGGCACGCTGGGTTTTATCAGCTCGGTGACGCAGCCCTTCTGCGCCAGTTGCAGCCGCGCTCGTTTGACGGCCGACGGCCGTTTGCGTCTCTGCCTCCTGCGCGAAAAAGAGGTTAACCTGATGGAGCCCCTGCGCAACGGAGCCAGCGATGAGCAGCTTAAAGCGGTTATCGAAGAAGGCATCTGGTGGAAACCGTGGGGCCACAAGCTGGACCAGGAAATCATTCCGCTGAATCGGGTGATGTCGGAAATTGGGGGTTAAGTCAGTATTCAGTATCCAGTTTTCAGTTTTCAATGCGCGGGGTAAGGTGTGAACCGTGTTTCATGTTTGCTCATAGCCTGGTTGGCTTTGGCGTTGGTTGCTTGTGTGAACCAGCGGGCTGATACAGACAGTGATCCTAGTGCATTAGCAACGGCCGTTCCTACCATCATACCTACATTTACCCCGCCACCAACAGCGACGCCGGCAGCAGCAGCCACTTCGACCAGCGCCGTACAGGCCGTTCTGCCCAGCGCCACCCCCCAACCCACCCACACACCACCACCCACAGCCATCCCTACCGCGACCCCTATTGACCTGCCCCAGGCATGGTTAACACCCGAACCACCCCCGGCCGACAGCAGCTCCTATCGCCTCACATCCTGGTCACCAGAAATGGCCGAGGGCCTGGCCCGGCTGCTAGAGCGGTATTATGATGAGGTCATGATTTATTTCTACTCCACACCTACCGAAGGCATTTACCGAGCCGCCTTTCGCTACGCCGGTCTGGCCTACCGAGAAGCCCATCTGAGATACCCGGACGACCCACGTGTACCGCGCTGGCAGCTGGCTGAGATCGCTCATCGTGTGGCCAGCGACGATAGCCACAGCAGCGACCTTTACCTGGAAGCCTTATTAGAAGCATTACAAACGGGCGCAGCCGACTTATCTCAAGAAGCCTTGACCACCTGGCTGGACCAATACCCCTTATTCTTCTCCATTCAGATCGATCATCTACCATCACTTCATGGCTATACAGGCAGCCACATTGTCACCATTGCCTCTGCCTCTGAAGTCGGCGGAGCTTCTTACTGGCTCCTGGAAAAGGACGGAACATTCACTGGCTATCCCATCTATAATAATTTGGGCAATTATAGTGCTGCCTATTACCATACCCGCCTGGCAGACCTCACGGATAATGAGATTTTAGAGTTAATGGTTGATGCCCAAATCCACAGCGGCTCGATGCGGGGCACCTCAATTGCTATTTATGATCTGAGCCAGTTTCCGCCAACTCGTCTGAGTTTCGGGCCAGATAGTTCCTGGTCAATTAACTGGGCCGGTTATGTGCTGCCCGACTTTGAACCGATAGATGGTGCCATTTTGCACATAGGTAGTGGCCATCCAGGAACTTGTCCTTATGATTTTGTCAGTAATTTTTTTTGGAATGGGCAATGGTTTGAGCAGGCAGCCCTCACTATTGACGACAGGTTTATGGATTACTCAAGCTGTCTATTCCAGCTAAATTGGGCTGTTGACAATGATATCTGGTCAGACCTTGAAAGAATTGCCATATTAGAGGCGTACGAATCTAAATTTGGTGATACTCCACCACCTACTGATCATTGGTTTTATCGTGGACGCGAACAATCCCCGGCGGAGTTTCAACAAGAAATACGCTATCTTCTGGCCCTGAATCATGCTTTGTTAGGAAATGTCGAGGAAACGGTGGGGTATTTGTCGCTGATTACCGAGGGAGAGTGGCTGGAACCGGCGCAGCGGTTTTTGGCGCAGTATGAAACGGCCGTTGACACCTATCGCGCCTGTAGTGCGGCCGGCGTTAAATGCGATCCGCGGCAGGCATTGAGCCGCACCGCTGCCAGTCTGCCGCCAGCCAATGGCGAAACTATCCTGGCCCAACTCGTGGAGTTGGGTATACCCATTGTGGACAGCGGCCTGTTTGATGCCGACCGCGACCGAACGCCGGAATATTGGTTCATCGTGCGCCATCCCGGCCATGAGGAAAGTGAGTTGTGGCTGCTGGCTCAATCAGATACGAGGGTCAAGCCGCTTTTTATCGACACCTTTAACGACGGCACACCCACACCCCGCCTGCGTAACCATTCCGGCTGGACTATCGCCTCTGTGTACGGGTCAACACCGGGTTATTTTCTTTTTAGCGTTGGCGTTACCGATGAAATATATGCCTTTGTCCGTCGCCTGACCGACCAGGAACCATACGTCATCAAATTGGAAGGATACGAACCCTGGCTGCCTCCCACCCATCCACAAGCCGCCGTCCTGGACGAAGCCGTAGACGACCTCCTGGCCAACGGTGATCCGGCGGTCGCAATTGAGCGGCTGCTGGTGCTGGCCGATATGCCTGAATTTGAGCCAACGGCCCGCTATTACTACTATCTGGGCCTGGCCTATGAACTGGCAGCCGATGAAACCAACGCCGTGATCAATTACTGGCTGGCCTGGCAAGATTGCTGCGTGGTGTGGGAATTCGGCGGCATAGAGGATGAACTGGTCACACCCAACCCCTTCGCCCTCATGGCCCGCGCCAAGCTGGAACCGAACGGTGAATGAACTGCGCCACCATTGAAAAGCAAGGGTAAAGACAAGACTTTAAGAAATAGTCTGTGCAGCTTTTTCAGCCAATTTATCGCGCACCCATAAGTTGACCAACGTCTCAGCCGACAAACCCTGCTGCCGGGCTAACTTATTGACCTCGTTGGCCAATGTACTTTCCAGGGCATAGTACCTGACCTCAGACTGAATATCTACTTCGAAATCAGCCGGCTCCGTCATTTCCCAATAATCTGTGACATCCTGGGTATCCCAAAATGCGCCTATTTCTTGATATGATTGCGCTTGAGAAATTGAGCTCTTATTTTTGTTCATATCGTCTCCGTTCGGCACGTTTCATATCTCTAGCCGATAAGATCAAGGCTTATCTGTCCTTCTTATACACAAAGAAAACAATTAAGTAACGTCCGGCATCTGACTGACCAAGTATAAAGTACGCATTCTCTCCTGGACGGTGCCCTTTTTCCACAAACCGAAACTGAGGCTGATTGTCAAAAACCTCACGTACTTCTGTGGTCATGACATTGTGTTTCTGATATAGCTTGTCAGCAATGTGGTCCAGCCAGATGAGTCCAGTAATTTTCAAGATGACACAACCCTATGTCTATCGATTGCTGTTTTCTTTTCTCAATTATTATACCATATTCTTCCCAGAATTATTTCCAGAGTCTCAACTACTCACTCCCGAATGTGCCCATCCCCATAGCCAATCCATTTATAAGTCGTTAGCTCCTCCAGCCCCATAGGGCCGCGGGCGTGCAGCTTTTGGGTGCTGACGGCTACCTCGGCCCCCAGGCCAAACTGGCCGCCGTCGTTAAAACGGGTGCTGGCGTTGACAAAAACGGCCGAACTGTCAATCTTATTTACAAAGCGGCCGGCGTTGGCCCAATCGTTGGTCAGGATGCTCTCCGAATGGTCGGTGCTGTGGGCCTGAATGTGGGTGATGGCCTCATCCAGGCCCGCTACTACCTTGACCCCTAAGATGAGCGACAGCCACTCCTGGTCAAAATCATCCGGGCCGGCAGCCACCACCTGCGCCCCGCCGCTATCCCCTTGCAAAATAGAGAGGGCCGTCCCTTCTGCCCGCAGTTCAACGCCGCTTTGGGCCAGCCGGGCCGCCACTTGGGGTAAAAATTGGCCGGCAACGGCCGTATGCACCAGCAGCGTATCCAGCGCGTTACAGACA
>JAWOIM010000792.1:0-3016 GCA_046484685.1 Chloroflexota bacterium
GTCACGCGGGGCAGCGCCGGGCGGCAAAGCCAGCAGTTCCTCAAAATAAGCGCGGCCGATAAGAACAGGATTACCGCGCTGCCCCTTAAAGGTGGGCGCGATTAAATCCCCGGCCCCGCGCCAATAGGCTGTCAATAGCTGGTCAATAATCTCGGGACCAACCAGCGGCTGGTCGGCCAGCATGACCAGGATCGCCTGGGTATGGGCGGGCAGTTGGGCCACGGCCGTTTGCAGCGAAGAGAGCATTTCACCCGTGGCATAGTGGGGATTGTGTAGTGTGGGCACGCGGGCGGCCTGGGCCACGGCCGTTATAGTGGCAGCCTCATGGCCGGTTACAACAAGGATCTCATGCAGGCTGCTGGCCTGAGCATTGGCAATGGTCTGACCCAGCACCGTCGTCTGACCCCAGGGCAGCAGTTGTTTGGTGACGCCCCCCATTCGTTTGCCCTCACCGGCGGCCAGAATAACGGCCGTAATGCGCTCGTGCCGTTCTAAAACGGGTGCTGCCGCTTGGGCGGCTCCAATCAAGACGCTGTCGATAGCCGCCGCCTGCAGGCACAGGCCGGCAATCTGGCGCGCTTGCTGCAATTGTTCAGCCGTTTCTACCTGATTGATGAAGGGAATGATACGGGCCGTGGGGGGCGCATTTTTTAAGCCGCCCTGGGGATGGGTCAACAATTGGGCAATGAGCGCGGGTGTAAGGGGCGTGTCGAGCGTCACGGTTTGAGGCTGGGCGGCCAGAATGGTTTGAGCCAGCTCTACCATTCGTTGGGGCCGGTGGGCGGTGGTGGCAATACGGCCGTTTACTGCTTGAATACCCACCACCGGTATCAACAGCGTGGTTTGGGGCGGAACAGCCGGTTCATGGTCGGCCGGAACTTTGAAAGGTTGCATACGAGAGCCATCGGCCTCAACTAACACCACATCCACACCTGGCTCCTTAAGCCATGCGGCCGGCTGCTCAAGGGGGACCCCCTCTGCTTTTTCGCCTTTGCGATGCCCCACAATCAGACACCAACCGTGGTCGGTTAACGCCTGCTGACACTGGGCCGAATTAACTTCTTGTAGGGTAAAGGCCACCGGGGCCAGGGCCATCTGGGCGGCAAATATGCGGGTGGTGGTGGTGGCGATAACGGAACGGCCGTGGGCCACCAATGCCTGCGCCAGAGCCACCATCAGGCTCGTTTTTCCGCCACCCCCAACCAATGAGACTAACGCCGGCTCAGGTCCCGATAAGTTGCAAAAGTTTAAGTACAACCTGCTATTTTCTCCCTTTCTCGTCCAAAACGCGGGCGGCCAACGAGCGTTTATCTTCCCGGTGCTGGGCTTTATTGCTGTCGTGCCACTGCAGTCGTGCCCCTTCAAGCTGGCGGCTGAGGGTCATCCAGTCCTCGACGACCAGCAATAAGCCGGGCCGCATCATACTAAACAAAAAGCGGCTGTACCACAAGCGGCGATGTTTGTATTGTTTAGGATAGCTGCTTAACTCGATGTAGAGACAGGTTTGGCCACCAACTGCTTCGACCAGAACGCGCTCTGGTCCTTTAAGCTGTTTGTAGTCGTGGTGGCGTATCAGTTGGGTGGAGGTGATGGTGGTAATACGGCCGTAACTGATACGCATGGAGCGCACGGGGCCGCGCACCAGCAAGACACGTGGCTGAAGGATAACGGCCGCTCGCTGCAGCAGCAGGGCATAATAGAGCCAGAGCAAAAAGCTGGCCCCGAACGCTACCCAAACCATCGGCCAGACAGCAGCCCCAAAGAGCGGCCGCGTGGTAAAATCGTACACGGCCAAAATCAACAGCACGACCCAGAGCCACAAGAGAAGCCCTCGATAGCGCTGGCTGAGCCATTGGTAAACCAGCAGCTTCTGTTTTTTCATCTTGTTGTATGAACCCGCCTAAATCTGGAATCCACCCCGGTATGGAATGACCTTGTAGTTCAAATCAGTAACGTACTGCTCAAGCTGTTGATTCAGGCTTAGCCAGGATTCGTCATGCAAAAGCTCCTCCATGGTTTGCCTATCACGACAAACAAAGCCAACCAGCCGGTTGGGAATATTGCCATAAGCAGTATGCCAGGCTTCACTCATTTGCAAACCCATCTCTTGCATGGCTGGAATATACCGGCCCAATATAAACTGGTAATATTCTTGCGTAAAAGCAGCGTCGAGATGGTAGCTGAGCAATATCTTTAAACCAATCGCTTCTTCTCTCATATCTGCACTCACCTTTATAAAACTCTCTGCAGCAGCCAGGCTTTTATTTGTGGAGTAAAAGGCCTGGTTTTCGCCAGACGGTTACAGGGCACTTAATCAGCAGTGGGTGGGGCCAGGGGAATAGTGAAAGAAAAAGTGCTGCCCGCGCCTAATTCGCTGGAAAATGAAATAGTGCCTCCCTGAGCCTCAACAATCTTTTTCACAATCGACAAACCCAAGCCCCAGCCTTGCTGCTCACGGACTTGCTGCTCCTCAGACCGGAAAAACTGGGTGAATAATTTGGCCTGATCGGCCTCAGAAATGCCCAGACCATTGTCGATAATGTCCACCTGAACCCAATCGCTGCCGGCCTCAACCTGAACCTGAATCTGGCCGGCATCGGGCGTGTATTTGTGGGCATTGCTAACCAAATTGGTCAAAACCTGGGCTATACGGGCAGGGTCGGCATAGACTTGGGGCAGAGCCTCAGACATTGTGAGAGTAATGATTTGCTGACGGCCGTTTATCGCCTCACGCAGATTGGTAACTACATCTTCTACAACCGGCTGCAAGTCAAACAACTTGTTCTCAAACTTCATGCGACCGCTTTCTACCCGGTTAATGTCGGCCAAATCGCTAATCAACCGGCTCATGCGGTCCAGATTACGTCGCACAACGGCAAAAAATTGATGCTGCTGCTCATTCAGCTCACCGGCCATACCGCTGGTTATCAAATCGGTATACCCCTTAATCGAGGTCATAGGCAGGCGCAGTTCATGTGTCACCAGGGAAACAAAATCACTTTTGGCTTGATTGGCC
>JAWOIM010000151.1:0-10657 GCA_046484685.1 Chloroflexota bacterium
CATCAACCGATGTACAAAAACGAATTTCCTGCTCTGCGGCTGATTTTAATTCACCATCTGTTGTGTCTGCTGGGGGCGCTGCGGTGACGGTTATGACGGATGCGGGTGCCGTTTCTGGTGGGGGTGAGGGCGTGTTGACAAAGCGTTGGACTTCGGTCAAAAACTGCTGCCAGGCCGGTTCATCTTCCAGCAAGATGTGGTTCCGACTTTCCAGGGAAACGAAGCGGGCGTTGGGGATGCGGGCAGCTATTTCTTGACCCTCTTTGAACGGTATCACCCCATCGCGGCGGGCGTGCAAGATCAGAGCAGGGGCCTGTACCTGGGCCGCCAGATGGGTGACGTCCAGATCGTAAAAGGCGTTTAAGAAGCTGAAGGCATTCTCCGGTGAAGTGGACACCCGCTGCAAGTCATTAAACCAGCGCATCTGTTCGGCCGTTGCGCCCGGTATGAACAGCGAGCTAAACAGTTGGCGGAAGGCCGGATTGCTGCGGCCCCAGCCTGACTTGACCAGCGATAATATTGCTTCGGTCAGTTCAAGCTGTTCGGGGGGAAGCGATTGTTTGCGAAAGCCGCGCACAAAGCCACCGCACAAAATCAGATGGCTCACCTTCTGCGGGTGGCGAGCGGCATAAGCAATGGCCACAGCTGCTCCCTGAGAAATGCCAAACAGCGGGAATCGCTCCAGGCCGGTCGCAGCAACGACTGCTTCCAGATCCTGTACCCAGGCGTCAATGGAAAAGTCATCTATTTCCCAACTGGAGAGACCGCAGCCCCGCTCATCGTAGCGCAGCAGCGTATGCTGCCGGGAAAGGCCCTGTATCCAATGTCGCCAGATAGAGCTGCTCAAATCGAATTCCAGGTGGCTGAGCCAGTTGGCCGCTTTGACTAACGGCGGTCCTTCGCCTACGGTAGCATAGGCCAGGCGCACGCTATCGGCCGAGACACAAAAACGAATTTCTTGTTCCACGCTGGGAGCCGGCACGCCAACGGCCGTTTCCGGCAGCGACTCCAGGGCCAACAGTTCCGTTACAACCGTATCCAGGTCCAACCCCTGGCCCCGCGCCCAGGCAGCCTGATATATGTCGGTCCCTAATTCCTGCTTCAGCCCGGCACGTGCTTCTGCCAACAGCCGCCAGTGGGCCAACCAGCCGGTTGGACTAAGGGGATGGGTGTGGGCCAGCGCCAGCAGTTCCACCGCCCGTTCGTTGGCCCCACTATGCGCCAGCAAAACGGCCGTTAGCGGCAGCAGCCACGTTTGCGGAGCAACAAACCCCTCTTGCTGAATCTGTTTCATTACCATCCGCGCCTGCTGCCAGGCGAGTTCGGGCTGCTGTTGACCGCAATGGGTCATGGCCAAAGCACATCTGGCGATCATCAGACCCAGGCCATGATTGGCAAAAATAGCCACACTGTCTTCGCCAAACTGGTTAGCCGATGCATAACTGCCGGCGACACTGTCCATCAGAGCGCGAACGCCATAGGCCAGAGCAAGCGTGACCGAGTAGTTCAATTTGCCGGCCAGTTCAAATGCCTCTGCTAACAACGGGCCGGCCGTGGCGGCCTTGCCGTTAAAAAGGTGCAGCGTCGCCAAGAGTAATTTTGAATGGGTAAGCAGCACATGCAGACGCATCTTGTCGGCAATAAGTATCGTATCCTGCAAATAACTTTCGACCGCTTTGTACTCCCCCTGCATCAACGCATTTTCCGCCAGATTGATTTGCGAGTACGCCTGCACCACTTTGTTGCCATTCTGCCGCGCCAGTTCCATACTTTGCCGCGTATAGGCCAGAAATTGTTCCCGGTTGCCAAGTTGATAATGGCATAAACCCAACCACTGCATTGCCAACGTCGTAAAATAATTATCCTGCAAGGCCACAAAACGATCATAAGCCTGCATCAGGAGATCTAGCCCGGCCCTGGCGTCGTCCTCTTCCATCATCTTATAGGAACCAAGCGCGCTCTGAGCCAGGGCAACTTCCGCTTCATTTTTATGCTGTTGCCCGATAGCCAAACACGTTTCCAAATCGGCGATCACTTCCTCGCCAGGTTGGCGGGTAGACACCATTTGCATAAACCGGTAGCGAAGCAGCAGGCGCATTTTGACAATCTCAGCGTTGCTATCCCCCACGGCCGCAGCGGCTAACTGCAAACAGGCCGCTCTAAACAGGTCTGCCCCCTCCTGTTGGCGTCCGCGCATGTCCATAAAGAGGTGCAGCGTCTCCAGAGCCGAATTAATTTCGGAATACAACTGCTGCTGAACGGCCTGCTCCCAGGCCAGACGGATATTCTCAAAATCTGCCGCTATGTCGTTTAAGGCCACCGCCTGATTTTTTCCCCGGATATCTGCTTCAAGCCGGGCCAACATCTTCAAGTAATAGTCAGTATGGGCTGCTTGCACCTGCTCCGCCTGCCTGGTCGCTTCCAGGTATTCCTGACCATACTGGCGCAGCAGTTCATGAATCTCATACCGATTTTCGCGGCCGACGGTTATAAAAGAATTATTGGCCAGCGTCCGCAGTGTCTTCAGGCTGGCATTGGCTACCGTTTGTGCTGCCTGGCGCGTAAAGCCGCCCCGGAAACTGGACAGTTTCTTAAATGCTTCCTGATCGCCGGCCGGTAATCTTTTCCAGGAAGCATCAAAAACGGCACGCACACTACGCTGGCGCAGCGGTAGATCCTGCATCTCCGTTTCCAAGAAATCCAGATTTTGGGCAATCTCATTCCCAATCTCACGCAGCGACAAAATTTCCAGCCAGCCGGCGGCCAGGACAATGGCCAGGGGCATACCCTGCACCAAACGGCAGATGCGCCCGGCATCGCGCAGATCCTGGGGCTGCGGCTCAAAATCGGGCCGCGCCTGCCGCACGCGCTGCAATAACAACTGCACGGCGCTGTAGCTGGACACATCGACGCCGGTTGGTGTTTCTACCGGTGTGGCCCAATCGGGAAATTCCAGACCGCCAACGCTGTGGGTCACTTCGTGGCTGAGGTTGAGCCGTTCACGAGAAGTGACCAAAATTTTCACCTGCGGCGCACGTTGCAAGATGTCGGTCAACAGGTCTGTACCGTCCAGTAAATGCTCATAGTTGTCCATAATCAACAGCATCTGTTTTTGACTGAGGTAGTTGAGCAACTGCTGTTGGGAACCGTCAGTGTCCTGAAAATGGAAATCGACGCTTTCGGCCAGGATGGTAACAATGTGTTCGGCCGAATGGAGCGGGGCCAGCGGCACAAAAAAGACGCCGTCGGGGAAATGGGTCATAACGGCCGTCCCTACCGCCAGGGCCAGTCGTGTCTTGCCAATGCCACCGGGGCCGATCAGGGTTAACAAACGGCCGTCTGCCTCCGCCAGCAGCCTCTCAATCTCGGCCAGCTCTTTCTCCCGACCAACCAGAGGAGCCAGTCTGGTCGTCAGGTTATGGGGAACGGACATGGCCACACCCTGTGTGCCCACACTTTGTGTGCCCACACTTTGTGTGCCCACATTTTGTGTGGCCACACCCTGTAGATCGTTCACCAACTCATCGGCCGTTTGCCACAGGTCTGACCGGCTGCCTCTTTCTTGAGCCGCCGTCACAGAGTCGGATGGCAGTTGCGCTTTTATCGTTTCTAGCAGCGCTGCTACCTCTGCCTTTGTTTCGCGCCAACTGACGGGATGGTTGCTGACCAGAGCGCACAGTTCAGCCGCATATTCATTGTTTCCCAGGGCAGCGTATAAGCCGGCAGCGGCAGCCACGGCCGTCAGCAAAATCCCCTGCTCGTCAAGCGGCACAACCCGTCGCAGCAATTCTGCCAGATGAGCGCGGGCGGCGTCAAATTGGCGCTGCCGTACTAACGCCCGGACCAGCCCGCCCAGCGCGTAGCAGATACCCCATTCATGGCTTAACTCCTGAGCATATTTGATGCTTTGCCGAAACTGCTGTTCCGATTCTGCATCATTACCCAGGGCGCGGGCTATGTCGCCCAGGCCGCGATGGTAAAAGATGTGTCTGGCCGGCTCGTCAACCTTTTCAAACAGCAGCCGGGCGTCTTCATACCAGCGTCGGGCGGCGTCGTATTCGCCGGTAACGCGGTAAATTTCGCCCATTTCCCAGGTACTCCACGCTTCGGCAAAACCAGCGCCGGTTTCACGGGCCAGGTCCAGGCAGCGCTGCCTGGTTTGCCGGGCGTGCTCCGGCTCGCCATAGCGCAAGGTCTCGTAGCTTTCTTTGGAGAGGATATGGGCTACTTCCTGCCGGTAACCCATGGCCAGGTAGGCATCAGACATCTGCCGGTAATGGCGGAAGCCGGCCTCAAAGTTGCCCATTTGCAGGTAGGCGTCACCAATTTGCCAGTTAATTTCAGCCGCAATGGGCCAATCGCCCACGGCCTGCAGCCTGGCCTGCGCCGCCTGCCAATGGTAAATGGCGTCGGCGTAGGCATGTTGAAAGCGGCGCAGTTGGCCAAGCTGACGCATGGTATAACCGCCCTCCCGTTCGTCGCCTAACGACTCAAAAATAGCCAGCGCTTCGGATAAATAAGCCTCCGTTTCAGCTCGTTCGGCCGTTTCTTTGTATACGCGCAAGCGCAAATGAGCCAGCATTTCCAGGGCAAACGCTACTTCCCAGGATGCATCTTCCTGCCGTTTTCGCTCCACCACGTGGCGCAGCCGTTCTATTCCCGCTTCCCGATTGATAATTCGGCCATACAGGTAGGCCAATAAAGTACCCCAATAGCCGAGGGCGTCAAACGTCGGCAACGTGGAGGCCAGGGACCAGGCCTGGGTTAAAATTTCTTCCTTAACCGGCAGTAACATGCCAAATGATTCAAAGCGGATGGGGTAGCCCGAGCGCGAATAGGCCGCCTGAGCAATCAAAACAATGGTCAGCAAACGGCCGTTTTCATCTAATTCCCGGTGCGCTTCCAATTCCTGGCGAATTACAGCCAGCAAGATGAGCATCTCCCCGCTTCTAACCCTCAACTCGCAGTAGCGGAACATCGCCGGCAGCATTTGGTCAACGACGGTAGCGAATTGGTGCTGTTCCACCAGCCAATCCCAGGCCAGGCGCACGTTTTCAAACTCACCGGTTACAGTATCAAAAGCCTCCCGCTGGCGCGGCCCCCACATGAGCTGACCTTGCTCGCCCAAGAATTTGACATAGTAGTCACTGCACTTTTCTTGCACCTGCTGCCAGGCGTCAGGATCGGCGTGCAGTTTTTCGGCGGCGTATTGGCGCAGTAGTGGGTGAATCTGGTAACGGCCGTCTTCCGTCTGCTGCAACCAGGAGCTGTCGGCCAGGGCCAGAATGTCCTTGAGTGAGATACCGGTTACGGCCTGGGCAGCCTGCCGCGTAAAACCACCCTGAAAAATGGCCAGCCCTTGCAACGCCACTCGCTCCGACTCTTTAAGCAACTGCCAGGAACTGTTAAACACGGCCCGCAGGCTGCGCTGCCGCTCCGGCACGTTGTGCCACTCTGTTTCCAGGATGTCCAGGCTTTGCTCAATTTCGGTGGCAATTTCGGCCGTGGATAATACCTTCAGCCAGGCGGAGGCCAGTTCAATCGCCAGGGGCATACCCTGCACCAGGCGGCAAATGTGTACCACACTGCTTACATTTTCGTCCACCAATTTAAAATCAGGCCGGGTATGGTGGGCATGCTGCTGGAAGAGTTGAATAGCACTGTATGCAGCCGCCTCTGTCACCGTTGGTTCACCCGCCTGCGCCGGTATCTCCAGGCCGCTCACCGTATACGGCTGTTCCCCCGGCACATTCAACCGCACTCTGGAAGTGGTTAGCAGCTTCACATCGGGCGCAGATGCCAAAAGTTCACTTACCAGGGCCACGCTGTCCGAATCCAACAAATGCTCAAAGTTGTCCAACAGCAGCAGCAGACGCCGGGTACGTAAAGCCTCTAATAGCTGCCGGCGGGGTGGCTCCTGGCCATCGTAAAACGCCAGGTCAAGCGCGGAGGCAATGGCGGCCACCATCGCATCTACATCGTTGAGCGAGGCCAGGGGCACAAAATAGAGGCCATCCGTAAATGCAGCCCCCCCTTGCTCGGCAATAACGGATGCCACTTGAATGGATAGGCGCGTTTTGCCGCTGCCGCCCGGCCCAATCAACGTGAGCAGCCGGCATGAGGGGTCAGCCTCCAATATCTGCCGGATGTCGGCCAACTCTTTTTCCCGACCCACAAAAGCGGTGGGCTGCACCGGCAAGTTATGGCGATATATCAGCGCAGCGGTGGACGAGGATGGCGGGCGTGTGGGCAGAGGTTCCGCAGGATGGCTTAGCGATTGCAACAAGGTGCGTGCTTCTACTAAATCGGGTGAGTCAAAGCCTTCACTGAACCAGTCATAGATTGAAGCCAATGATTGGTGGGCCTCGGCCGTTTTTCCCTCTGTCCGCCACAAGCGGGCCAGGCTCATGGTCGCCCGCAGTTCCAACGATTTGGCCTGTTGGGCACGGGCCAGGTGCAGCGCCTGTTCAAAGCTGGCCTCAACCTCATTCAGCACCGCCTGGCCGTTGGCTTGCCACAGCAGTTCGCCGCGCAGCCGGTGAATTTCAGCCTCATAGAAAAAGCCCTGGCTGTTCCGCACCAGGGCCAGGGCCGCATCCAATATTTCCAGACTGCGGTCAAACCGTTTCATACGGCCGTAAACCTCAGCCAGTAAGGTCAGGTAATAAGGCGTATCAATCTTGGCCCCGGTAGCCTGATAGGCAGCCAGCCCGGCTTGCAGCCGGGTTAGCCCTTCGTTCAGATCCCCGGCCATGGCCAGTGCCCAACCACCTAGTATCATCGCCGTAGCCTGTCGGTAAGGAAACCCTTGCTCAGCAGCCAGGGCTACCGTTGCTGCCGCCCACTTTTGCACCGATGCCACTTCCCGTCGGAACTGATAGGCATGAACGGCCTGCTCCTGAGCATGTACCAGGCCAAATTTATAACCCAGTTCCTCAGCCAGCGTCAGGGCGTTTTGGACTTTGGCCACAGCCTGATCGGGGTAACCCAAAAACCAGAGGGCGTGGGCAGCCCAATAATGGCAAAAAATACCCGGCTCTTCCCCATAATAAGCGTCGATGGAGACATGCTGCTCCGGATTGTAAAGCGTCAACCCCTTTTGGGCATGTTCAGCCGCCTGGGAAAATGAGCCTTGATGAAAACGAGAGCAGGCCAGCAAGGTATAAGATTGGAGCAGCGACCCCGTGTCTTGCGGTTGGTGCGGCAGTTCCAGGCGCTGTTCCATAAGCAGTTGAGATTTCTGGTACTCACCCCGGAATTCATACAGAACGGCCAGACCACCTAGTATAGAAGAAAGCTGCCGCGTGGCCCCTAACTGCCGGGCCAGGTCGCGGGCACGCAAATAAGCCTGCTCTACTTCGGATGCTACCCAACCTTTGGCGGCCAGCAGCGCGGGAGCCAGGGCCGCTTGCAAGGTCAGCTCACACGCCATCCGCTCCGGCGTTTCCGGCAGCGTCAGCAGCAGCTCTAACGCCAGGGCAATGTTGCCCATGGCCTCCTGATGGGCGCTGCGCTGTAAAGCCTGTTCGGCAGCCAGTTGTAAATATTTGATGGCCCGCGGGGTATCTCGGCCCCGCACAAAGTGATCGGCCAATTCGGCCGCTTTTTCAGTGACCTGCTGACCGTAAGCCACTTCCAGCCGTTTGCCAATCTGGCGGTGCAGCCGCACCTGCTGCCCAGCCGTTACCCGATCATACAAAACGGCCCGGTATAAATGGTGGGCAAAAATGAAGCCGGCGGCGACCGTGCCATCGGGCCAGTCGTCGATGCCGCGTGGGCGCAAGAAAGTACCGCGGCGCACCAGGGTGGTACAGCGAGCTTCAATTTCTTCTTCTGCCTGGTCTAAGAGGGTGGCCACCAGTGCCGCTGAAAATTCCATCCCGGCCACGCTGGCCGCTTTTAGAATGTCTCGATCTTCTTGTTTGAGCTGGCGGAACTGCTGCTCAATAAGTGCTTGCAGATTCTCAGGCACGCCCACAGCCAGCTTTTCTATCTCCACCTGGAGACAAAGCTGCCCATCAACCACGTCCAGGCTTTCCTGGGCCAGCCAGGTGTCCACAACGTTGTGCATAAAGAGAGGATTGCCACCCGTGCGCTGGTAGAGGAGTTGGGCCAGACCGGCGGGCAGCGTTGCTCCCGGAAAGCGCCCGCTTAGATAAGTGGCCACGGCCGTTTCTGCCAAAAACGACAGGCTCAGCTCAGCACACTGCCGGTGTATGCGTAAATTCTGCACCACATCGGGCAGGGGATGGTCATGCAGTTTGGCGTCGGCCGGCCGGTAGGTGCCCAACAACAGCAGCCGGGCCGGTTCCTGCCGCTGCGCCAGCCAGGTAATTAAATCCAGCGTAGAGGTATCGGCCCAGTGCAAATCTTCCAGGAGCAGTATCAGGGGCCATTCGGCCGTGACCGTTTCGAGCAGCTCGGCCATTTCACGCAGCATCCGCTCACGGGTGGCTCCCAACGTGCGCTGCTGCAATATTTCCACTTCTGTCTGGTGCCGTTGAGAACTGCGGCCGTTTTTGTTCTCATCCGAACCAATAAACCAGGGCATTTGCACCAGCCAGGTAGGGGCCAGCCGGTCCAGCAAGGCCACAAGCGTCTCCCCATCCGGTCCGCGGCAAAGCCGCCCCAACGCCTCTAGAACGGGCATATAAGCTTCGCCCCCTCCCCGGGACTCCATACATTGCCCGTATCCTATCCAGGCGTTTGCGTGGCGGGCAGCCTGGGCCAGAAAAGTATGGACCAGCGCCGTTTTGCCCAGCCCGGCTTCGCCACTAACGAACAAAACCTGGCGCATGCCCGTTGCGGCCTGACCCAGCCAATGGTGCAGGGCCTCTAATTCCTGTTCGCGGCCAACCAGGTGAGCGGCAGGTGTGGGCAAATCAGACGGCCGACTTTTCGGCACCAGGTCAAAGGCAGAATGCCGGCCATCTGGGGGGGGCAACGGAACCGGCGTCAGGCGGCCCTGCGCCAGGTCAGTCCGGATAGCCTCCAGGCTGGCGGCTACCTGGCGCATACTGGCGATACGGCCGTTGCGCTCCTTAACGAGCATTTGCCCTATCAGCGCCATCAAGGCCGGCGGTGCGTCGGGACAATGGGGCTGCAAATCAGGTGTGGGGGTATTGAGGATTTTGATGAGAACGGCCGTTACCTGAGCGTCGTCATAGGGGTGAAAACCGGCCAGCATCTCGAACAACAGCACCCCAAACGACCAGATGTCACTGCGAGCGTCCAGCGACTCGCCGCGCAGCGCTTCAGGACTCATATAGGCCGGACTGCCAATGATCGCCCCCGGCTGCGTCAGGCGGGCATCCATTCGTTCCAGGCGGGCCATGCCAAAGTCGGTCAGACGCGGCGTGCCATCGGCCGCCAGCAGCACATTGTCCGGCTTAATATCCCGATGAATAACATCCAAATGGTGGGCACGGCTCAGGGCATCAGCCAACTCCAGACCGATAGCCAGAACCTGGGCCGGCGGCAGTTGGGGCGTTTTATCCAGCAGGTCGCGCAGCGTGCCACCGGGCACATATTCCATGACAATGCAATATTCCCCATCCTTCTCATAAGCGGCCAGCATTTGCACCACGTTGGGATGGTTCAACTGGCGTAATATCTCCCCTTCCCGAACAAAGCGCTGCACAAAATTTGGGTTCTGGGTCATCAACTCCTTTTTCAGCCGCTTAATGACCACCGGCTTTTCCGTCAGTTGATCAACCCCCAAAAACAGCTCGCCATGCCCACCTACGGCCAATATCTCTTGCGTAACAAACCGTTGACGCGGGTCAGTGGCAGCGGCCGGTGTCTGCGGCCGGGCCGGCTGTCGCTTGAGGGGCACTTCCCCTTGCGACAGCCGTTGGTAAAGGGACTGGGTTTCAGTTGAAGGAGAAACGTCTAGCTCTTCCTCGAGGGCATTCACACAACGACGATAGGCGGAAACCATGTGGGACAGATCGCCCTGGGCAGCATAACTGATCATCAGCGCCCGATAGGCTGGCTCCGGAACGTGACCCAGGGCGATCCAATGTTCGGCCCAGCGCTGTACCTCACTCCATTGCCCGGCAGCGGTTAGCCGGTCTAGCAGTCGTTGGCTGCGCCGCTCAAAAACGCCGCGCAGCCGCTCTCGTTCCAACTGGACCCAATCTTCGTAATAACCGGGCAGCAAATCACCCCGATAAACAGAAACCGCCCGAATCAGGGCGATGGGGTCGGTATCGGGTGGCTGTTCTTCCAAAACAGCCACATCCAGTTCATAAGGGGCCGTGGGATCAAAGGCGACGGTCGTCTTATCGGCCACCAGGTAATGGTCACCGATGGCTTTGCGTACCAGCCAGATGGCGTTACGGAGATTTTTGCGGGCGCTGCTTTCCAACGAGTCGGGCCAGAGCAGCCCGGCCAACTGTTCACGTCGCACAGCAACACCGACATTAAGCAGCAGATAAGCAAGGAGGGTTTGGGCCGGCTGTGAAGATAAATCAACCGGCTGCCCATCCAGACGAACATCAAATTGTCCCAATAAGGATGCCTGGAGCATTACAACCTCATCAATTTAGATTGACGCGCTCTCTGGGGGTTGCTTTGTCATGGTACCGGGAGCGTGCCGGGAAATTATAACGAGCAATGGGGAGAGCGGCAATAAGTTTGCACCACACCAGCGTTT
>JAWOIM010000158.1:0-9326 GCA_046484685.1 Chloroflexota bacterium
GTGACCGGCCACAGCCAGCTCGGCCGCCGTCAGCGCCAACAGACCACCGCCTAACGTAATTTGCTGGCTGTCGAAAATATGGACATTGGCCCCGGTCACCGACTCGGCCCCCAAATGGGCGGCCTGACAGGTGGCGCTCAGGCTGCCGGCAATGTGGACGGAAATGATGTCGGTGGCTCCCTCGTCGGCAAGCTGTTGGTAAACGGCCGTAAACGTCCCGGCTGAAGGAGCGGCCGTGGTGGGGTACGGGTCATACTGAGGCAAATTTTGGTAAAACTCGTCCCGCGTTAGCTCCACACCGTCCAGGTAACTCTCCTGGCCAATGTTGACATAAACGGGAATGACGGTAATGTCTAACTGCTTGGTCAGCGCCGGCGGTACGTCACAGGCGCTGTCGGTCACAATGCGAATAGAGGGATTGATCATAGGATTCACTTCTCATATGGCGTGATGCGTGATACGTGAAACGTGAGGGCTTTCAGTTCACGCATTACGTTTCACGTTTCACGTCTCAATGTCCTTTTCAGAGAGCCAAATTTTATTCTGCGCCCATAATGTAAAAGTAGTGGGATTGACCACCGGGCAGCAGTTCAATTTCCACATCGGGGTAAAGGTGTTCAATTTGTTGGCTAAAGGCCTGGGCTTCAGCGGTTGTAACTTCCTCGCCGTAATAAATGGAGAGGATTTCCCGCTCTTCCATCTCGATTTCTGTCAAAATCTTATCCAGGATGTCATCCATTTCAGGGCCAGAGGCGCAGAGACGGCCGTTTACCAACCCCAGCAGCGCCCCCTCCTCGACCTTAATGCCATCAATTTCTACCGTGCGCGTGGCCCGCGTAATCTCTGCGGTGGCTACATACGCATAGCTCTTCTCCATCGCTTTGGCCGTCGCTTCTAATTCCCCATCAG
Source organism: Chloroflexota bacterium (assembly GCA_046484685.1). Classification (GTDB taxonomy): domain Bacteria; phylum Chloroflexota; class Anaerolineae; order Promineifilales; family Promineifilaceae; genus SLGK01. The sequence goes on from JAWOIM010000158.1 coordinate 910, forward strand.
GATTCAGGCCCAGCATGGCGCTCAACCCCTGGGGTGTGGTGCGCGTGGGCACCACCGCTACCTGCTTTGGACTGAGATCGCGGGCTGCTTCGGCCGCCAGTAAAATATTCTTGTTGTTGGGCAGGATGATAACCTTATGGCTGGGCACATCCTGAATCGCCTGGAAAATCTCCTCGGTGCTGGGGTTGTTGGTTTGTCCTCCATTTACAATTTGAACCGCCCCCAAACTGCGGAAAATGTTGGCCAATCCCTCACCGGCGGCCACGGCCACGACGCCGATCTGTCCCGGTTCAATCGTAGCCGCTGCTACGTCAGGGATTGTCACTGGTGCTGTCGAAGCGTGGACAATTTCCTCCATTTGCTCCTGCATATTTTCCACAACCACATCGGTAATGTGCCCCAGGCTGATACCATAACTCAACGGTTGGCCCGGATCTTTCACGTGGATGTGGACTTTGATGGTTGTTTCGTCGCCCACCACCACGGTTGAATCTCCCATGGCGTCAATGCGCCGGCGCACCGCTTCCACATTCAGGTTTTGGCCCATGAGAATAAACTGCACGTCGTAAGGATTCTCAATTTCACCCCCTTCCGGCACGGCGTGGGCCTGGGCCGGGGCTGTTTGGGGTTGAGCCTGCGCCAGGGTGGCTGCCTGTGCCTCCAGATCCTTTATTTGGCCGTGGACATAGCGCAGCATTCCTTCCAGAATATAAACTAGTCCCTGGCCGCCCGAATCGACGACACCGGCCTGTTTAAGGATAGGAAGCTGCTCCGGGGTTCGTTCCAGGGCTTGTTGGCTGCGCTCCAGCACCCGCTCCAAAACAAAGCGAAGATCCTGGCTTTTTTTGACCGCATCCTGAGCCTCGGTGGCTGCTTCTCTGATTACGGTCAGGATGGTGCCTTCCACGGGGCGCATGACGCCGCTGTAGGCGGTATCGGACGCTTCTTGCAGGGCTGCCGCTAAATCCTGACTGTTGAACGTTTCTTTATCTTGCAGCGTTCTTGCCAGCCCGCGCCAAATTTGGCTAAGGATGACGCCGGAATTGCCGCGAGCCCCCATGAGTGCCCCATGAGCCAGTGCTTTGGCCACCGTACCCACATGGGTTTCACCGTTGTCGGCAATACGGCCGTAGGCCGAACGCATGGTGAGCAGCATATTGGTCCCCGTGTCACCGTCGGGCACGGGGAATACATTGAGTTCATTGACGTGACGATGGTTTTGTTCCAGCCACAGCAGAGCGGCATGGGCCAACTTGCGGAACTGCTGTCCGTTGCATTGCAGCCATTTGGGTGGCGTGGGTTTGGTGTCTGTGTTGGTGGTCAACTTCCTTTCTCTCCCTTAGTTGCGTAGTTCGTAGTTCGTAGTAAGCCTTCTACGAACTACGTCCTATTTATTAGCATGTTCTTTGCTGTGGCGCAGCCCTTGTACATAAACGTTAACGGCCTGGACGGGCAAACCAAGCGTGTTTTCCAGGTGGAATTTTACAGTATTTTGAATACTTTCGGCCACGGTGCGAATCCGCACCCCATATTCGACGATGACGTAAACGTCAATAATGATTTCGTTCTGGTCAAAGGAAACCTGGATGCCCCGCTTGCTGTCCCGCGAAAGCAGGTTGGCAATGCCGTTAGCCAGGTTTTTGCTGGACATGCCCACCACGCCGTAGCATTGGTTAACAGCTTGACTGGCAATGGTGGCCACGGTAGCGGTAGAAATATCAATGGTTCCTAATGGTTCATCTTGCTGTGGCATGGTTTCTCCTGAAGAAAGGTGGCAAGGTGGCCAGGTGGCAAAGTTGTCTCGCAACTCCGCGCCTTTGCCACCTGACCACTCTGCTCTATTTGCATTATAAGCCTGTCTTGTTTATAATTATAGACTGCTTATTTTAGAGGTAAAATGGAGCGACCGCCAATGGTCGCTTTTAATTTGTCAGGGTAAGGTGATATTATGGCTCTATGTGAAATGTGTGACAAGAAGCCCATGAGCGGCCACAATGTGAGTTTTTCGCAGAAAAAGACAAAACGTCAGTTTCGGCCGAACATTCAGCGTAAGACAGTATATCTGAATGGGCAAAAACGGCGCATGTATCTTTGTACACGATGCATTAAAACGTTGGCCAAAACATGATGTTTTGACCAAAATATGTGGCATTCTCTTTGTTGTTAATTCGCCGCCTATTATAACCTGTTTTGGTTATAGAGGCGCACACGGGCCAGCTTGTATAAGCTGGCCTTTTTGTTTTGGTCGTTACGCAGAAATGCACAGAGAAAAATCCGGTTACTGAATACTGATCACCGGCTCCCCACTCACCATCGTGGTCAACACATGTCGGGCACCGGCGGCCAGGAGGGCCTGGCAGACCGTTTCTTCATGCCATTCGGGAGCGATGGCGATCATATTACCGCCCCGGCCGGCCCCGCTGAGTTTAGCTCCCCAGGCGCCGGCAGCAACGGCCGTTTCTATCAACCGCTCCAATTCTGGGGCCGAAACGGACATGGCCTGGAGCAGGGCATGATTCTGGGTCATCAGTCGGCCCAGGCGAACCATATCACCCGCTTGCAGGGCCTGACGAGCGCGGTCAGTGAGGGAGCCGCACTGGTCGAACAGATCGTCAAACGTCTGGCGATTGGCCTGCCACTGGCGGCGCACGTCGCCTACTACCTGGCGGGTGGAGCTGCTGAGGCCGGTATCGGCCACAATCAGGCGTAGCGGGCGGGCCACGGCAAAGGGTTCGATCCGGTTGTGCGGCTGTCCGCGCTGAAAGTAGACGGGCTGCTCGAAAGCGACGACGGTATTGTCGATGCCGCTGGGCGTGCCGTGATAGATTTTTTCTACCTCGTAGGTGAGGTCAGAAACGGCCGTATTCCCCACAAATGCAGCCAATCCCAAATGCTGAGCCAGGGCGCGAATAATAGCGGCCGTGATGGCTGCCCCGCTGCCCAGGCCGCTGGCAATCGGAATCTGGCTGGAAACGGTAATGGTTAAGGGAGGCAGGTCATCAATTTGCGCCGCCCGTTGCAATTGGCGTACCGCTGCGGCCAGCGCGTTCTCCTCATCGGCTTCATGCAGGGAAAAAGCCTGGCCCAGGTCGGGCACAATCAGGCGTACGCTGCCGTCACGAGAACCGTCACTGACCACCGCCCGAGCACGCACCTGGCTGAGAGGCGCCGCAATGGCGGGACGGCCGTAAACCACCGCATGTTCACCAAACAGAATAACTTTTCCCGGTGCCGTTGCAATCGTCATACTTTTACCCCTCTGCTTTCTACTTCTTACGTCTTACTTCCTAATTGAGTATATACAAAGCCAGAAATACGACCAATCCCCAGAAAGTCAGGGCCACCTGCAACGGCCGATCCTTCAGCAGAATCTCCTCCGGCGCACCCCCTTCCTGGCGCACATGAATCAGATAGAGATAACGAAACATGCCATAAAGCACAAAGGGGATGGTCAACATCATGGCATGATTTTCAGGCACACCTTCGGCCAAAAAGGTGTAGAGGCTGTAAGAAACAATGGCGCTGGTAGTGACAATGCCCAGCAGTTTGTCAATTAAGTCCAGGTTGTATTCATCCAAAATAGCGCGGTGGTTGCCTGCGTCCTGGCCCAACAGCGTCAGTTCGTTGCGCCGCTTGCCCAGGGCCATAAAGAGGGCCAGAAAGCCGCCGAAGAGGTAGAGCCAGGGGGAAAAGCGCTGGACGGCAATGACGGTTACGCCGGCGGCGATCCGCAGAATAAAGCCGGTGGCCACAATGGAAACATCGACCAACACCATATGTTTGAGCCAAAAGGTGTAGGCAATCTGAATAAGCAGGTAGCCGAGGAGAATAAGGGCAAAGGGGACGGCCAGCCAGAGGGCAATCAATAAACTGCCCAGGGCAAAAATAATAGCTGCGGCCAGGGCAAATACAGGATTAAGCCGGCCGGCGGGCAGCGGCCGCTTCCGTTTGGTCGGATGCTGCCGGTCGCTCTCAATATCGGCCAGGTCATTCATGATATAAACGGCGCTGGACATGAGGCAGAGCAGCAGAAAGGCGACCAAGGTGGGCCAGACGCTGTGCCAATCGAGCAGCTTGCCGTCAAAAATAAGGGCCACAAAGACAAAGCCATTTTTCGGCCATTGGCGCGGCCGCATTGTTTTCCACAAACCGGTTATATTCACTCTATCGTAATGCTCCGTATTGGTTAGAAGTAAAAAGTAAGAAGTAAAAAGTAAGAAGTAAAAAGTAAGAAGTAAGAAGTGGAAAGTGATTTGCTTCTTAATTGTTCACTTTCTACTTTCTACTTTTCACTACTCACTGTTCACTAAACGTAAGGCCTCCAGCGCACAGACCCGCACATTCAGCGGCATCTCAGTCTCAGTCAGGTCGGAGGCGCTAAACCAGCGTAGTTGGGTTGTTTCGTTGGCAGCCGGCTCAAGCCGGACCGGGCCGCTAACGGTGGCATAGTATATCAGGTCTATGTGTTGGTGAAAGGGGTTAATTTGTTCTAGCAGGAGATGGACGGGGCGGACCAACTGGCGCGTGGAGTCGCCCGTCAGGTCAAGGGGGGTGTTGGGGTTATAAAGGCGGACGGTCAGCCCGGTTTCCTCTTTGACTTCGCGCAAAGCGGCCGTTTCCGGCAGTTCGTCCCGGTCAATATGGCCGCCCGGCGGCAGCCAGCAGATGAGCTTTTTGTGCCAGTGGAGCAGTACCCGGTCCTGGTGGACAATGTAGGTGGTGGCGGTGAAGTGGCGTGTGGTTTCCATAAGACGTGAAACGTGAGGCGTGAAACGTGATGGCTTGTTCACGCATCACGTTTCACGTTTTACGCGATTGTTTTAATTAAGAGTGCCCGTAACAAAGCGGCGCGCCGTTTCGGCCAGAACGGCCGTTCCCAGCGGCAGCACTGCTTCGTCAATGTCAAAGATGTCGGTGTGGTGATGGCGCAGTAGATCATCGTCGATGGCCGCGCCCAGCATAAACATGGCCCCTTTGGACTGGCGGGCCATGTAGGCAAAATCCTCGGCCCCCATGCCAAATTCGGCGCTAACGGCCGTTTCTTCACCCAGCAGATCGGCCGTGACGGACCGCATCCAGCCGTTGACCGCCGGGTCGTTATAGAGGGATGGATAGCCGCGCATCAGTTGTAGTTCGTAGCTGCCACCCATTGTTTCGCTGAGGCTAAGTGCCCGCTCTAGTTCGGCAGCCAACAATTGGCGCGTCTCTTCATCGTGGGAGCGAATGGTCCCTTGAATGTAAACCTCATTGGGAATGACGTTGGGGGCTGCCCCGCCGCTAATTTGCCCCAGGCTGACCACAGCCGGGCGCAGCGGATTGATGCGGCGGGAGGGGATGGCGTAAATGGCGTTGAGGATTGGCCCCAGCATAAAGAGGGGGTCGCTGCCGCTGTGGGGATAGGCTCCGTGTCCGCCGTCGCCGCGCAGCCACGCTTTGAAGGAGTCAACGGCCGCCAGGCTGTATTCATCCTGGAAAAAAAGCTGTCCGGCCGGTAGGTGGGACGCCACGTGCAGGGCAATGACTGAATCTAACCCTTCCAGGGCACTATCTTCAATCATGGCGGTGGCGCCGCTGATCCCATTTTCGTCAAAGGTCTCTTCGGCCGGCTGGAAAAGCAGGCGCACCCGCCCCTGCCAGGCAGACGGCTCCTGCCTGTAGTTTTGCTGCAGCAGATGGGCCACCCCCAGCAGCATGGCCGTGTGAGCGTCGTGGCCGCAGGCGTGCATCACCCCCTCGTTTTGGGAGCGGTAGGGCACGTCACTTTTCTGCCGGATGGGCAGGGCGTCCATGTCAGCCCGAATGCCGATGGTAGGGCCGTCGTCGGGGCCGATGTGAGCCACTACCCCGGTACGGCCGATGCCGGTCTGGGCTTCAATCCCCAGTTCGGTCAGCGTGTCGGCTACCAGTTGGGCAGTGCGGAACTCCTGAAAGCTGAGTTCCGGGTGCTGGTGGATGTCGCGCCGCAGGCGGATCAATTCTTCTTTAATGTTGTTGGCTTTGTTGAGCATAAGGTCTCCTTGGAAAATAGATGATGGACGATGGACGATAGACGACGGACGGCTAATTTATCTGTCCTGGTGGGGCTATGCCCATGTTGAACGGGTCACTGATTACCGCTCACGTTACCGCTCGCGGCCAGGCCCACCACCTCATCATGGCGCAGGCTCATGCAGTTGACGCCCTGCACGACGCCTTCTTTGGCCGGTATTTCATCGGCCCGGAAGCGGATCAACTTACCCAGGCGGGATATGAGAAAAATGTCGTCACTGTCGCTGACGGTGGTCCCGCCGACCAGCTTATCGCTTTTGATGGCAACCTTGCCGCCCGCGCCAGGGGCTTTGTTGGCGCTAAAGCCGCTCATCAGGCGAATGGTGCCTTTGCCGTCAGCGCTGCTGAGAAAGACGCCGCTTCCAGGCGTAACGGCCGTTACGCCTACCACGCGGTCCGTCATATCGACGCGCAGGCCCAGGCAGCCTCGTGCCGGAATCTGGACCTCGTTAAAGCGGATGGCTTTGCCTTCCTCAGTAGCGATAAAAACATCGCCGCTGCCGTCGGTCCAGCAGGCGGCGGCCAGAGGGCCACCCTCTTTGACATCATGGAAGCTGATGCCCGGAATCATACTGGGGCCGACGTAGTTGCGCCGCACGCGCCGTGCCCAGCCTCGCTGGCTGACCAACACGAGATAGGTGCCGCCGTCGTCGGGTAAAGCAGCCACAATTTGCTCATGGGGACGCAGTTGGAGCAGGTCGTGGAGGGACTGCCCTTTGGCCCGCACCTCGGCCTCGGTAATTTTAACGGCGGGCAGGCGAAAGGCACGGCCGTCGTCGGTAAAAAGAATGAGGGTATCGGCTTCGTCGGCTGTTGTTAGCAAGGTGGGGTGGTCGGAAGCGGCCGTTTCCAAATCAAAGACCCCCATGCCGCCCCGTCGCTGCCGCGAATAGAGATGGCGCGGCGTGCGCTTGACATAACCGTCGCGGCTGATAGTAAACAGGTTGATTGTTGTGGGCGGTTCGCTCGGCTCGGCTGTTGCTTCCTTGTCCGGCTTGTGGGCCGGTTTAGCGCTTTGCAGCCGGGCCAGTTCCGCTTCAAGCGACTCAATATAGGTACGAACCTCGTCAGGTATATTGTTTAAGTCAGGGCGAGTTTCCATAACTTACCTCCGTGACATGAGTTGATCCATTTGCTGATTTTACCTTGTTGTAGTACTCAGATCGGATACTGCCTGGAATAATATCACATCACAGGCGGGTCTGGGTAGCGGTAACGATAGGAGATGCCTAACACGGCCGTTATGATCACCACTGCCCCCAGCCATTGTACCGGGCCCAGCCGTTCACCCAAAAACAGCATGGCTCCACTCACGCCAAAAATAGGGATTAAATTCAAGAAGAGGCTGGCCAGGCTGGCCGGCGTCTCTTTGAGGCCGGTGATGTAAAACCAGAAGGCCAGGCCATAATAAACAATGCCGGAAGTCAGCGCCAGGACCCATACCATCGCAGGTACAGTTAATATTACCACCCAATCCATTGACCACAACTCAACCGGCCAGATAAGTAGCGCCCAGGCCAGCGATACCGTTTGCTGCAATGTCACCAATACCAATGGCTCCACTCCCGCTATCAGATGACGTGTCCAGACGGTATAGATGGCGCAGCAGAGAACAGCCGTAATCACCAGGAGATTCCCCAACAACACGCCTCCTGAGCCGGCACCCACTACCATAACTGCACCGGCCAGAGCCACGGCCGACAGGAGCAGCAGGGGGCGCGTCAGCCTCTCCCGCAGCAGCAGCCAGGCCAGCAGTAAAATAAGGGCCGGCTCGGCTGCCCAAAGCAGTGTAGACATACTGGCCGTCGTCAGAGCCAGACCCAACAGACCAAACGTATAAGCTAGGCCAGGGTTAAGCAGACCGGTGAGACCCAAACGCCAGGCGCGGCGGTCAATTATTTGTTGAGTGCGGCGGCTGAAAACGGCCGTCCATAAAAAGAGCAGACTGCCCGCCAATTGCACAACCAGGAGCAGCAGCGGCGGCAGGTAGTCCAGCACGCCTTTGCTCATCACGGTTCCCAAGCCCCAACAGGCGGCTGCCAGCGTCATAACAACGGCCGCTTTCCCTGATAACGATTCATTCATGGTTCATACCTCCAGAAAACAAAAACCACCGGCAGCCCTGGCGCACAAGATACGCCGGAGTTGCCGGTGGTTGATTGGTTGTAGGTGAGACGAATTGGCCGTTACCCGTCACAAAGACAGCTATAGACTGTGTTGCTACTTGATTGTGGGGGAAAGCGATTTGCCAAACCGCTGCTTGTCATCATCAATCATCCATCAGAAAGTTGCCCGCTTAATTATGATATAGCGATGGAAAGTGTAAGGGGTTAACGGCCGTTTGTCAATAAAAATTTGCCGCTTGACAA
>JAWOIM010000106.1:0-7384 GCA_046484685.1 Chloroflexota bacterium
TGATTAATACCCGCTCGCCTTACGACAGAGAAACCGGCTTTTTTAATAAAGATTGGGTTTTTGATATTGATGTTGAAACATTTTTTGTAAACTCAGGGAATGTAGAGATTGCTCCATTCATTTTGAATGATTATCTTTTCATTGCTTCATCAAGAGGATCAAGCCGCTGCGCAGTGCGCATATTATTGACGGCCGGGTGGAGCACGCCCTGCTGCTTGAGATCTTTACCAACGAGGGTGTCGGCACCCTGATTCAGAATGCCGAGTAGGGGAGCACCGAGGCGCTGCCGCAGCTCAGGGTGACATCCTCTTTTTTGTTGACAGTGATGTAGTTGTTCCTCCTGATATCGTTCCCCGAATTGTGAGGGAATTTGAAGGGGATCCTCATCTGACTGCCCTTATTGGTTCATATGATGACCAGCCGGCCGCTACCAATTTTTTGTCCCAATACCGCAATTTGCTGCATCATTATACACACCAAACTGCGGCTGCTAAAGCCACCACCTTTTGGGCCGGCTGCGGTGCCGTTCGCCGCTCCGCCTTTTTGGCGGTGGGTGGCTTTGATGAATCCTATCGCCAGCCCTCCATTGAAGATATAGAGTTAGGCTATCGTCTGACTGCGGCCGGCTATACCATCCGTTTGCTCAAATCTCTACAGGTTACGCATCACAAGCGCTGGGAAGCAGCTACCATGATCCGTACCGACTTTTGGCAGCGGGCTCTTCCCTGGACACGGCTGCTGCTGCACTACAATCGTTTCGACAACAATCTCAATATCAATATAATTAATCGTCTCAGCGTCGCTTTAATTTATACCTTCATCTTGATACTGTTAGCCGGGTTTATGTGGCCGGTTATATGGGCGGGAGGGGCGTTAGTAAGCTTACTACTATTGGGGATCAACCTGCATTTTTATCACTTTATCTGGCAAAAACGGGGTGCAGCGTTTGTTCTGGGCGTAATTCCGTGGCATTGGCTTTATTATTTATATAGTGGATTCGCATTTATTCTGGGTAATTATCAGCATTATTATTCCCTGACTTTCCAACGATTGTCCTCTGCCTGGTCACTTGCGCTCAACCCTATCGAAAACAAATATTCGTCCATAGGAGAAGAGCGTGTCCAATGAGAAAACAACCTATCATTATTGGTGCCGGACCTGCCGGGCTAACGGCCGGTTATGAGCTGCTGAAACGAGATCGGCCGCCGCTAATTTTAGAGAAAGCGAACAGGGTGGCGGGAATTGCCCGTACCGAACGGTATAAAGGCTATCGTTTTGATATTGGTGGCCATCGTTTTTACACCAAAGTGGATGAGATAGAACGCATCTGGCATGAGGTTTTGGGGCCAGAGTTTTTGCTGCGCCCGCGTCTGTCTCGTATTTATTACCAGAGCCAATTTTACCAATACCCGCTAAATGTGATGAATACGCTGGGCAATTTGGGTTTGCTTGAAAGCGGTCTGATTTTGCTCAGTTATTTACGCTGGCAGTTGTGGCCCTATCAGCAAGAAGAGAACTTTGAACAGTGGGTAACCAATCGTTTTGGCCGGCGACTTTACCAAACCTTTTTTCAGACCTATACGGAAAAAGTATGGGGCATTCCTTGTCACACCATTCAAGCCGACTGGGCCGCCCAGCGCATTAAAGATTTGTCGCTGCGCTCGGCCGTAAGTAACGCATTGTTCAAATCGAATGGCGTTAAATCCCTTATTGAAGAGTTTCACTATCCCCGTTTAGGGCCGGGTATGATGTGGGAGCGGATGCAGGATCTGCTTGAATCGGGGGGCGGGGAAGTGCGCCTGGGAACTGGTGTGGTGGGCCTGCACCATACAGACGGCCGTATTCACCGCCTCACCGTGCGCCAGGGAGACGACTGTTATGATATCGAAGCCGACCAGGTAATTTCCAGTATGCCCATTTCTCACCTGCTGCTGGGTTTGGATCCGGCTCCGCCTGAGGCCGTACTGCACGCTGCCCGCAGTTTAAACTATCGAGACTTTCTTATTGTGGGCCTTATCGTCAACCACCCCGACCTCTTTCCTGATAACTGGATTTATATTCACAGCCCGGCTGTCAAAGTCGGCCGTATTCAAAACTTCAAAAATTGGAGCGCCGATATGGTTCCCGACCCGGCCATGACTTGCCTGGGTCTGGAATATTTTTGCAACGAAGGGGACTCTCTGTGGACAATGGACGATGACGCCCTGATCCAACTGGCGGCCCAAGAGTTAGACCAGTTGGGGCTGGCCGACGCAGACCAGGTTGTAGATGGTGTGATTATTCGCCAGCGTAAAGCTTATCCGGTTTATGATGAAAGCTACCGCACTCACCTGGCCACCATTCAGGCTTACCTCGACGGCTTTAGTAATCTGCAAACGGTGGGGCGTAACGGGATGCACCGCTACAACAACCAGGATCATTCCATGTTGACCGGACTGCTGGCGGCTAAAAATCTGCTGGGCGAGCAGCATGAGTTGTGGCATGTTAACACTGAGCGCTCCTACTATGAAGAAATGTTAGTCAAGCCATCTTCTCGACCAGGGCCGGCTGGCAATCTCAAAAAACAGCGTCTGATTGCCGTTGAGTAAAGATGGACAAGCCGGCCGTTTCCATTATTATCCCCACCTATAACAGCGCTCGCTATTTGCCCCTGGCCCTGGCCAGCGTCTTTGAGCAAGATTTCAGCGACTATGAGGTAATTGTTGTTGATGACGGCTCCACCGACGAGACAACACAGGCACTACGGCCGTTTACCCCCCGTATCCAATATCATTATCAGCAAAACGCCGGCTCAGCCGCGGCCCGCAACACAGGGCTGGCCCGGGCGCGGGGTGAATTCATTCTCTTTTTGGATGCCGACGATTTGCTGCTGCCGGGCAAGCTGCGCGATCAGGTTGCCTTTTTGCAACAGCGGCCGACTTTGGGACTGGTCCACAGCGGCTGGCGGCTGATTGACGAACAAGGCGCATTGATAAGAGAAGTAACGCCCTGGCAGCAGTCGCCTACGCTCGACTTGCGCACCTGGCTGCACCACAAGCCGGTGCAGATGGGGGCTATGCTCTTCCGGCAAGTGTGGCTGCAACGCGTAGATGGGCTGGACCCTGATCTGCGCCAATCCCACGATGTTGATTTGCTGCTGCGGCTGGCCCTGGCCGGCTGCACGGCCGCCTGGTTAAAACGGCCGACCCTTTGCTATCGTGTTCATTCGGCCAGCACCATGCGCCATAACGCCCCTACGCAGGCTGCTTCCCTGGTACAGCTTCTAGACAAATTTTTTGCCCAGCCCCAGCTTCCGCCAGATATCAAACAAGAAGAAGCCTCTACCCGCTATTACACACTGCTCTGGGCCGCCTGGCATTTATACCGGGCCGGCTTTGCCGACGAAAGCCGGCATTATCTACAGCAGAGCCAGTGCTGTTCGCCCCACAACAGCCCTGTGCAGGCGGTGTGTGATTGGGCCTACCACTTCCTTAAATGGCAAAAAGAAGAAGACGAGGCATTGAGCCTGCCCTGGCCCTGGCTGCTCTGGCAGCAAACGGCCGACCTGGATGTCCCCACCTGGCTGCTTCTGGCCCGGCTGCTGCATTGGTGGGGTCAGCACTACTCACTGTTCAGTGAGCAGTATTCAGGTGGTCCTTTTACCCAGCCTGCTTCTGCCTGGTCTTTGTGGGAAAAAATAACGTCGCAACCGGTGGCCCCTGAGCAGCCGGCGCCTGAACAAGTGATGGATTGGTGGGCGGCTGTTTGGCGGCCTTATTTGGAGCAGCGAGCAGAAACGGCTGTTGCCAACCTCATTACCCACTTCAACCACCTGGCCGCGGCCGATCTGGTACACCTGATGCAGCAGGCTGTTCTACTGGAGCCGTCACGCGCCACGCCCGCTTTGCTGGCGCAGATTTGGCAAGATGCCCGGACTGCCGCGCTGCATGACGCCCCTCTATCCATGGCTGCTCCTGCTTATTTGACGCTGCTCGGCCAGCAGGTTTTGGCCCGCCAATGGCGGTTGGCTGCTGCCACCTGGCTGCGCCTGGCCCAACTGGGGCCGGGTAAACCGGTCTGGCGGGCCTGGCGAGACTTTATGCAGGCCGGCTGGCACTATTGGCGCGGCCACACCCCTCGTCCGCCGCTGGTCAGCGTTATTATCCCCGCCTACAACTGCGCCGCCTACATCGCCCAGACGGTCGACAGCGTTCTGGCCCAGACCTATGCCCACTGTGAAATCATTGTGGTAGATGATGGCTCGACCGATGAGACGGCGCATGTATTGGCACCCTATAACGGCCGTATTCACCTTGCCCGGCAGCAAAACCAGGGGGTTTCGGCTGCCCGCAATCATGGCCTGTGCCTGGCCCAGGGCGACTACCTGTTGTTTTTAGATGCCGATGATTTGCTGCTGCCCCCCAAACTGGCGCAGCAGGTGACCATCCTGGAGCACCAACCCCATTTGGGGGCCGTGCACAGTGGCTGGCGTCTGATAGATGAACAGGGCCACTTTTTGCAGGAGGTGACCCCCTGGCACAGCGCACCCCGGCTGGATTTAGAAGCATGGCTGCGTTGGAAGCCGGCTTTTCTGGGAGCCATACTTTTTCGACGCTCCTGGCTGGGGCAAACGACAGGATTTGATGAATCGCTGCGCCAGGCCGAAGATGTTGATTTATTGCTGCGATTGTCACTAAAGGGCTGTATGTTTGTCTGGCTGCGGCAGGCCACCGTCTGTTACCGTCAACACGGGGCCAGCACCATGCGGAATGGTTTGTTACAGGCGCAAAGCATAACGGCCGTTTTAGACAGCTTTTTTGACCGGCCTCATTTGCCCCGCCGCATCAGGCAGTATCAAGACCAGATCTATTATCATACGCTGATGTGGGTTATCTGGCAGTTATATCGTACCGGCTATCGGGACCAACTGGCCCCTTATTTGCGCCGCACGCTGCCCTTTTTGCCGGCTGCCCCCGACGTTGTGGTGCAAAACTGGCTGCACCAACTCGCCTTTCATGCCGGCCGAGACGGGATAGAGATTGACCGATTGCGCTCCTTTTGGCCCTATATGGAAACGGCCGTGGCCACGGACAAAACCACCTGGCAGCAGATTCAACAGCGGCTCGACTGGTGGCTTGATGTATGGCATTATTATCAGAACCAACAGCCGGAACTGGCCTTGTCTCATCTGGCCCAACGGCGTCACCTCTCGGCCCGCGACCTGATTGCCCTGGCCCAGTATGGCCTAACCCTGACGCCACGGCCCACCACAACGAGCCACGTGCGTGACTTTTTGGCCGGGCTGGTGGACAACAAGCTGCTGCCGGCCGATGCTCATGCTGAAGCGACCGCGCTTTATCTGACTCTTTTTGGCCAATCGACCCTGGCCCGGCGCTGGCAAACGGCCGTTACCGCTCTATTACACGCCCTTGGCCGCGGCTGGCGGCCGGCCGCCTGGCCTGCCTGGGGCCGGTTCGTCCGCTCAGGCTGGCGTTACTATAGCGGCCAGTCGCTGGTTCACAACTGACGGACGATAGACCATAGACCATCCATCGTCCACCCCTGATTAAATCAGGGGCCGTGGTCTATCGTCCCCGAAGGATTTTGATGCAAACACCGACAGGTAATTTAGCCGACACCAATCTGCGCCTTCTGCTGCAAACAGCCCGCTGGGCGCTGCATCTGACCTGGAGCAGCCACCGGCGGCTGATGACCCCTATTGTGACCATTACCCTGGCCCGCAGCCTGATGCCGGCTGCCTTGGCGCTGGCGGTACGCGGTTTAATCAATGCGGTCGCGGCCGTTATCGGCGGCGACGTGACCCACACCAACGAGATTATGCTCTGGCTGGCCCTGGGTCTCATCATTACGCTGATAGATACCGTCGGTGACTTCGGTCACAAATTTTTCATCCAGCGCCTGGACGATGAACTTAATTTACAGATCAACACCATGATTCTGGAACATGCCGCCCGTCTGGATGTGGCCTATTTTGAGGACAGCCGTTTTCAAGACATTATGGACCGCACCCAGCAGGGGGTTGCCCGCCGCTTTACCCTTTTTGTCAGCAAAGCGCTGTATGTGGTCACAGGGTTGTTGCAAATGGTTTCCCTGGCCGTTATTTTGGCCGTTATTGAGCCGCTCATCCTGCTGGTGTTGGGCATTGTGGCCCTGCCCTACCTCATTTTCAACTGGCGCCTGGCCCGCTCCCGCTACCGGATGGAGTTCCAGCGTGTGACCAAAGAGCGCTGGACCCGCTACTTTGTTACCCGCCTGACGGGGCAGCAGCATGTGCCCGAAGTTAAGCTGCTGCGCCTGGCCCCGCTGCTGCTGCAAAAATTCCACTCTCTGATGTCAGAGTTTCGGGACCAAAACAGCTTTTATGCGCGCCGTTTGTTTGTGGGCGGCAGCTTTTTCGCCTTTTGTTCTATGCTGGCCTTTTATGCCACCTTTGCCCGCGTGGCTTTGCGCGTGCTGGAGGGTGGGTTGACAATTGGCGATGTGGCCATTTATGGGGGAGCCATGGCCCGGTTACAAAGCACGCTGCAAGATGTCATTCAAAACGTCACCGGCGGCCTGGAACATACGCTGCACATTGCCAATCTGCGCCAGTTTTTGGCCATTGAACCCCAAATTGACAAGCCTGCCTCAGAGGGCATAGCGCTGCCCGGCAGCCGCGGTGAAATCAGGCTGACCGATGTCGTTTTTACCTATCCGGGGGCCAAAAAACCCACGTTAAATGGAGTATCGCTGCACATCGCACCGGGTGAAACGGTGGCTATCGTGGGCCTGAATGGAGCCGGCAAGACGACGCTGGTCAAGCTGATTGCCCGCCTATATGAGCCGCAGCAGGGCCAGATCTGCTTTGACGGCGTGGATATTCAGAAATTGTCGCTGGATTATTTACACAGCCAGACGGCGTTTGTCTTTCAGGGATTCGGCCGTTATGAGGCCACGGTCGCCGACAATATTGCCTATGGCAACTGGCGCGATTTGCTGGGCCAGACCGCTAAAATCGAGGCCATTGCCCGGCGTGTCGATGCCCATGAGATGATTAATACTATGCCGGATGGGTACAATACGCTGTTGGGGCGTATGTTTGGCGAATATACGCTCTCGGGCGGTCAATGGCAGAAGATCGCCCTTGCCCGTGCTTTTGCCCGTGACGCCGCTTTGCTGATTCTGGATGAACCAACCTCTAATCTAGATGCTCAAACAGAGTATCGAATTTTTAATGATTTCCGCCAATTGGCCCAGGGGCGGACGACCATTTTGATTTCACACCGGTTTTCTACCGTGAGCATGGCCGACCGTATTCTGGTGATGGAGCAGGGGCAGCTTATTGAAAATGGCACTCACGAGCAGTTGATGGTCCAAAACGGCCGTTATGCCCTGCTTTACAATT